>NZ_JAFCXG010000002.1:0-175700 GCF_049898185.1 Acinetobacter sp. 40AMC3-4 | reverse complement strand
TGAATGGTGATTTAAGAAAACCCTGCAGATGCAGGGTTTTTTATTGTCTGTTCAAATAATCTTTAAAGCTATTAAAGCGAATTGAGCCGAGTAATTGTTGCTCTTCATTCATGCATTGCTGATAAAGGTTTTGGTAATAAGCCTGCAGATTCGATTGACCTTGAATCTGTTGTGGTGTTTTTGATTTGGATTGTTGATAAGCCCAAAAAGCCAGTTGTCGGAGTTTCTGCAACCTGATCTGGTCAATCGCACTACAGGAACTTTTAAATAAAGGTTCCAGGATGACCACCCCAAAGGAAGAAATCGCTAAAATGATCATACTAATGATGACCAGTACATCCGAATGAATCAGATAAAGGTTGAGCAATAAGCTCAGAAAAATTGGAATTTGCAGATAGAGACAATTTTGCAAACGCTGACTATAGGCTTTGGAGCTGAATTGCGCCTGATATTGTGCATGCCAGATATAAGGATAAAGCAGTGCCATCAGCACAATTAAGGTGACATTAAGGGCAATCGTGGCATTCTTGAAAAAATAATATTCCAGAAATACGGAGCTGAGACTACAGGCTACACAGACCAGAAGGGACAGTAAATTAATCGCGATAACAAACTGGATATTTTGCAAGGCATTAAATTTAAAGCGGCTATAACGCAGCTTAAGGAAAAAAGCGTCTGGATGACGTAATTGTAATGTAGCGAGATCAAAGTGTTTTAATTCTGACATGGGGATTTCGCGCTAAAAGAATAAAATTCAGGCACAAAAAAACCAGCCTAATGCTGGATTTTTTATTGCACCATTTTAATAAATATTAAAATGGTGCCCGAGGCCAGACTCGAACTGGCACGCTTTGTGGGCGGGGGATTTTAAATCCCCTGTGTCTACCGATTTCACCACTCGGGCATGTGCGCAATAATAGAGGACGAAATAAAGCTTGGCAAGCAAATTCCGAAATGATTGCTTTCTTTTCAAGCAATTCCGTGGCTTCTATTCTAAAAATCAGCAAATCAACGTTTTTTAAAATTCAATATTTGCAGATCTTTAAGATGGCCAATGAAAAAGGATAGAGAGAACTATGAATTTTCATCCAGATAGCTGTCGACATCTAGATGCTTGATCGTTTTACAATATTGATGCTCATATTTCAGCAGCCGCGTATATAACCCGGCATAGTGATTTAATTGCTGTTTTAGTTCGGCATACCGAGGATCATGGCTTGAATAAAAACGTAATTTTAGTCGGATCAGGCAGGTTTGTTTATAAGCCCAAAAACAGATTTTACGTAATTGTTGTAGCTGATAGTGCTCAGTATTTTTACTATTTTCCTTGAATAAATTTTCTCGATAAAAGCGCACAAAACCAAAGCTCACGCCAAAGAAGAATAAGCTCCACATCAGCAAACTGCTTTGTATAAAGACCAGATTTAAGGCTTGCATCAAAATCACAATAGCCATCTTGATCGGGGTATGCCGTAATAATTGATACAGCGAATAAGAAGAATGCTGAATCTGGTACAGAATCAAGGTGAGACTCAACATCAGGAACAGTAGAATGGCCAACATGGCATAACTCTGCGCCTGAAATTCGCTGATTTGCACAAAAGATTGCTGTACGAAATCTCCTAACATCAAACTGATGGGAACAAAAATCATGGCGGCCAAGGCCCAAGGAATTAAAAGCTTGGCTTTACCCCAGATTCCACGGATTTTAATCTGACTGTAAAACAGGTAATTTCCTTTAAATGCAGTCGGATATTGGCGCTTAAGTTGCTGTAGCAACAAAGTCACTTGCGTAGTGGGCATCATCCAGAGATTAATTTAATATATAGATGAAGCACTATAGTCGATTTTGCGCAAAATCGCAGAAGAAATGCAGTTTCAGAACGTAGCACTGTTTTAATCATGAAGATTTTAGTTTTTTAGCGACGAATTATGCGAAAATAGCCGATTCAAGATTTATTTTTTTAAGGACAGTTTATGACTGATCAATCTCCTCAGGCGTTAAGCGACATCGAAATTTTAGACATCCTGCAAAGTATGAAAAAGGATGAGCTAAATACTGAGGCGCAAGCAGCAATTCGTCAGGGTGGTAAAGCTGGTCGTCAGGAAGCGCATAAAGCAGCCTTAGTAGCATTGAATCAGTCATTTGAAGACAAGTTTGTCGAAGCCGTATCTTTGGCTTTGGGTCTGAATGCAGCACAAATCAAAAAAATCCGTTATAAAAAAGACCGAATCCGTATTTTAAAAGCGCGCGGTATTGATTATATGGCAATTGATGGTGCTGAAACTGCACAGGTACTGTCACAAATTGCCCAAGCAATTGTGCGTGAAGATGCAATTGTCACCCATGACCTGCATAATATTTTCCCATTCTGGAAAGAAGGCTGGCCTATGGTGCAATTCGATAATGCCTACAAAATTTTAGAAGATGATATCCAGATTCACTATCAAGCCGTTCTTGAGGCTTTATTAGCAAAAATCTAAGCTGTAACTAGATATAAACAAAAGCATCTTCGGGTGCTTTTTTAATCACGATACATCAGTGCAATCAGCCAACTGATGGGCAAAATAAATAAACGCCACCAGGTAATCAAGGGCCAATAAAAATACTCTCCAAATCTCAAGGTGGAGTCGAATCCTTGACGGCGACGTTCATGTGGGTAGGGAATAATGAAAACTGTTAAAACCATCAGAATGATGGCTGCGAGTAAAAGCAGGGGATTCTGTTGTTTGGCAAAGAAGAAGTAAAACAAATACAGGGCTGAATAAAAAAACAGACATGCCAATAATGCAGAAATATTCATCACTCACCTTATGGATTTTTTTATTAGAATAATTTTTTAAATAGAGGGCTAAAAAGAAGAACCAGATTAATCTGATTCTTCTTGAATAACTGAATTGGTTTCGATTAGGCGGGTCACCAGCAACTGGTCAATTTTAAAATGATCGACATCCACCACTTCAAACTTATAAGCACCAAATATCACGGCATCTGCAGGACGTGGAATCTTGCGTAATTTATACATCATGAAGCCAGCGATGGTTTCATAGTTCTCATCATCAGGCATTTCATCAATTTCAAGCGCATGCTTGATGTCTTCAATCGGCGTGCTGCCTTCAATCAGCCAGGAATTATTGTCACGTTTAATAATTTGCTGATCGGCTTCAATAGGCGTCACCCAGTCACCCATCACGGTAATCATAATATCAGAAAGGGTAATCACGCCAACGACCAGCGCATATTCATTAATGACGACGGCAAACTTTTCCTTGGTGGAACGGAAACGGTCCAGAACTTCCGATAAGGTCAAAGTGTCAGGAATAGTCAGGACATTACGGATGGTATTTTCATTGAGTTGCAGCAGCGACTGGTTGTTCAGAATACGCACCAGAATGTCTTTGGCGTCGACATAGCCAATCACACTGTCAATGTCATTGCTACATACCAGAAACTTGGAATAGGGGTATTCCGCCAGCTTTTGCCGAATACTTTCTTCCGGTTCATTTAAGGTGAAGAACACCACATTTTCACGTGTGGTCATACTCGAAGGCACGTTACGTTCTTCCAGCTCGAATACGTTTTCAATGAAATGGTGTTCCTGTTTCTGGAGCACGCCTGCCTGTGCACCGGCATCCATCACTGCAGAAATATCATCAAAAGTAATATTGTCATCACGAATAGTATTTACTTTAAACAGACGGAACAGCATGTTGGCAATCGCATTGATAAACCAAGCCAAAGGTTTGCAGACTTTAATGAAAATCTGAATTGGCTCGATGACTGAGACTGCGATCTTTTCTGGCGCAATCATGGCCAGACGTTTCGGCATCAAGTCTGCAAATAAAATAAATAATGAAGTGACGACCGTAAAGGAAAGCGCAAAGCTGATATTGTCAGCCCAAGGTCCTTGGTAAAAGCGGGAAACAAAATTATAAATATAAGGACGGAAGGCACCTTCACCTAAAATACCACCAAGAATGGCAACTGCATTTAAACCAATTTGGGAGGCTGCAAAGAAGTCTGCAGAATTTTCTTGTAGATCTAAAACTTTTTGAGCGCGATGATCACCCGACTCAGCCAGAATTTTGAGTTTGACTTTACGGGCACCAGCGAGGGCGATTTCAGTTAAAGATAAAAAACCGGCCCCCGTGATGAGTATTAAGATAATCACAATATTTTGTAAGAGGCTCACAAATCCACCTGTGGATGAATAGTATCTTGGGATATTTTTAACACAAAAAAAGACTTGAGGTGTAACAATGACATCTCAAGTCTTCGAAGTATAATCTTAAAAAATAAGAATTTAGAAGATTTTGAGTTTAATAATGTGAAAATTGAGAATTATTGCTCAGGAATTCACGGTTTTCTTCTTCAATCATCTGGCGGGCGACATATAAAATCAGCTGACGTAACCAGCGATGCGCCGGATGATGATGCAATAAAGGACACCATGCCATTTTTAATTCAAATTCCGGAATATAAAACGGCGGATCTTTTAGAATTAAATTGTGATTCTTGGCTTGCAGACGTGCGATACGTGAAGGCAGTGTCGCGACTAAGTCAACATTGGAAGCCAATAACCCCGGCATCTGGTAATGACGGGTAAAAACCGAAATTTTACGTTTCTGGCCAATACGTTCTAAAGCCTGATCGATCCAGCCTAAACCGGCCTGTTTTTCAGGATTTACCCCGAAGCCAACACCCATACCGGTTTTGGAAACCCAGATATGCTGTGCATCCAGGTAACTTTTAAGGTTTAAGTTGCTTGCGGCAGGATGCTTGTTATTTAAAAGGCAAGAAAAGCTGTCACGCCAGACCAAAACCTGATGAAAACTTTGCGGGATTTCATTAAAACGGTTGATTGCCAGATCGACCTTGCCTTGTTCCATGTCACGATATGACACGTCACTTGGCGTCAGGAAGTCTAATACCACGTTCGGTGCTTCTGAACGTAGGGCTTTAACCAGACGTGGAACCAGCGTGGCTTCTGCATAATCCGAGGTCATGATCCGGAACACACGATTTGAGGTATAAGGACGGAACTCGGTACGTGGTTCCAGAATCATCGACAAGTCAGCCAGTGCATCCCGAATACGTGGTTGTAATTCTAAGGCACGTTCGGTTGGGGTCATGCCTTCAGAAGAACGGATCAGGAGGGGATCATTAAATAAATTGCGTAATCGGCGTAAAATGTTACTCATGGCAGGTTGGGTAACACCCAATTGTTCTGCTGCACGTGTGACATTTTTTTCGCGAAGAAGTACATCAAGATAAATTAATAGATTGAGATCGACCCGCTCCAGATTCATAAAAGAAATACCGAGAATAAATACAAGAAATTATGATGATTATGCCATAATTGCCGGGCCTTGTGTAAAGCGCCGATGAAAAAAAGCCATGTGCTCACTGATAAAGTTTACAGAATTAACACAGGCTTAGACTCTATTATTTACAGTGTACATAAGAAAAAAGATGCACGTTAAATGGACCATCATTTAGCCTTTTTTATAGATTGGGATGAAAGCCCTCTTTTCGCTTTAAAAGAAAATCATAAAAGCTATTCTTGCATTCAAGATTTGAGTGAAAAGTAAACTAAATTAAGAATTCCTTGAGTTGAATAAATCATCAAAGATCAGCATTTTTTAAAAATAAAAGGACATAAAACCCATATCCAGACTTAAGTCTAATGAATTATTTTTAAGCAACATGCGGAAATTTTATCCATTTTTATTTTTAAATAAATTTATATGAAACAGTATCTTAATATAATTTATCGAGATTGTACTAAGACTTTGATCTACTCATTTTTTAAATAAATACTGAAGATTCTTGCAGACTATTGGATTAATTTTCATAAGCCCACTAATCTTTAGCTATCCCAACGGATCGTCGAAAATCTGAACAAGTCATTGAGGGTGTGATTTGAGCGGTTCGTTGCAGAAAAATCCTAATATTATTACAGGAATATATCATGACTACATACCAAACAGCGATTGATGCAATCCGCGAATTAAAAGCGAAATTCGGTAACACTTGGGCAGACATCAGTCCTGAAGATGCTGCGCGTATGCAACTTCAAAACCGTTTCAAAACTGGTTTAGACATTGCGAAATATACAGCGGCAATTATGCGTCGTGATATGGCTGCTTATGATGCAGACTCTAGCAAATACACTCAATCACTAGGTTGCTGGCACGGTTTCATCGCGCAACAAAAAATGATTGCGAACAAAAAATACTTCGGTACAACTGAACGTCGCTACATCTACCTTTCTGGTTGGATGGTTGCAGCGCTTCGTTCAGAATTCGGTCCACTTCCTGACCAATCTATGCACGAAAAAACGTCTGTTCCTGCATTGATCGAAGAAATCTACACATTCTTACGTCAAGCTGACGCGAAAGAATTAAACGACTTGTTCCGTGCACTTAAAAAAGCACAAGAAGCGGGCGACACTGCTAAAGCAGCTGAAATCACTTCACAAATCGACAACTTCCAAACTCACGTTGTACCAATTATTGCGGACATCGACGCTGGTTTCGGTAACGAAGAAGCGACTTACTTACTTGCTAAGAAAATGATCGAAGCGGGTGCTTGTGCACTACAAATCGAAAACCAGGTTTCTGATGCGAAACAATGTGGTCACCAAGCTGGTAAAGTAACAGTTCCACACGAAGACTTCATCGCGAAAATCCACGCTCTTCGCTATGCATTCCTAGAAATGGGTCTTGATGACGGTATCATCGTTGCACGTACTGACTCTGAAGGCGCTGACTTGACTCAAAAAATCCCAGTGGTTAAAGAGCCAGGCGACATCGCTTCTCAATACATCAGCTACTTAGACACAACTGAAATCGACATTTCAGAAGCGCAAGAAGACGAAATTCTGATCAAGCGTGATGGTAAACTTCACCGTCCTAAACGTCTTGCTTCTGGTCTATACCAGTTCCGTGAAGGCACGCAAATCGACCGCGTTGTACTTGACTGTGTAACTAGCCTACAAAACGGTGCTGACTTGCTTTGGATCGAAACTGCGACGCCTAACGTTGCTGAAATCGCTCACATGGTTAACCGTGTACGTGAAACAGTTCCAAATGCGAAACTTGTTTATAACAACTCGCCTTCGTTCAACTGGACTTTAAACTTCCGTCAACAAGCATATGACCGTTGGGTTGCTGAAGGTAAAGACGTTTCTGCTTACGACCGTGCTAAGTTAATGAGCGCTGAGTACGATGCAACTGAACTGGCTGCTGAAGCTGACGAAAAAGTTCGTACCTTCCAAGCTGATGCTGCTCGTGAAGCGGGTGTGTTCCATCACTTGATCACACTTCCGACTTACCACACAGCTGCACTTTCTACTCATGAGCTTGCTCAAGGTTACTTCGGTACTGAAGGTATGTTAGCTTATGTTGCTGGCGTACAACGTAAAGAAATCCGCGGCGGTATCGCATGTGTTAAACACCAAGCAATGGCTGGTTCTGACATCGGTGATGACCACAAAGAAATCTTCGCTGGTGACAATGCATTGAAAGCTGGTGATGATTCTAAAAACACAATGAACCAGTTCAGCGCTTAATCCGCTCAATTGATTCACTAAAAAACCCTGCATCTGCAGGGTTTTTTGTTTGGAAAAATGCTATTAATAAATAGGGAAGAGCAATCTCAAGAACGTGCTCAAGAGGGATTATCCATAATTTCTCCATGATTGGTTTTTATCGCAGCTTTTATGTGTTTAATTCTTGCATTCTAGTGCTATGTCACTGAATATTTGGATATAGCATGCTTATGTTCTGCATCAATTTACCCCTATTTAATTAAAAGTGACCCGGACTTATGCTGTCTAAATTTTTTATCCACCGCCCGATCTTTGCTGGGGTACTGGCGATTGTTGTCATGGCAATCGGCCTGTTCGCAGTGATGAACCTGCCAGTGGAACGTTATCCGGACATTGCCCCGCCAAGGATAACGGTGGCAGCAACTTATAGCGGCGCTTCTGCGGAAACTGTGGAAGAAAGCGTGACTCAAGTGCTGGAACAGCAAATCAAAGGCATTGATCATCTGCTGTATTTCAGTTCGAGTAGTGATTCTTCAGGACGCAGCCGGGTCAGCATTAGCTTTGAGAATGGTACCGATCCGGATACTGCACAGGTGCAGGTACAAAATGCGATTAATGGGGTACTAAACCGATTACCGGAAGATGTACAACGCCAAGGTGTCAATGTCTTTAAATCGCTCGGTGATACCCATATGGTAATTAGCCTGTATGATGAGTCGGGGCGCAGCAACAATATTGAACTTTCCGACTATCTGATGACCCATCTGGAACAGGACATTTCCCGGATTGAAGGCATTGGTGAGGTGGATGTTTTTGGTTCACAATATGCGATGCGGATCTGGCTGAATCCGGCAAAATTAAAACAATATAACCTGATGCCAAGTGATGTGCGTGCTGCGATTGAAGCCCAGAATACTCAGGTCGCTGCTGGTGCGATTGGTGATCTTCCCGCCATAGACGAGCAATACCTGAATGCCAAAGTTACTTCGGGTTCACGGCTAAAAACTGTAGAAGAATTCCAGAATATTATTGTCAAATCGGATCGTGCCGGCAGCTTTATTTATTTGAAAGATATTGCGCGAGTAGAACTGGGTGCTGAAAATTATCAGTCTTATAGTACCAATAATGGTTATCCATCAGCAGGTCTGGGTATTTCACTGGCCTCAGGGGCCAATGCCATTGCCACCTCTAATCTGATTAAGGCTGAAATTGCCCGTATTTCCCAGCAATTGCCTGAAGGCTATAAAATTGCTTATCCACGTGACAATACGCCTTTTGTTCAAGAATCAATTAAAGAGGTAGTCAAAACCCTGATCGAAGCCGTGATTTTGGTCATCATTGTGATGTTCATTTTCTTGCAGAACTGGTGTGCAACTTTGATTCCTACCGTGACTGTTCCAGTGGTGATTTTAGGTACGATGGCGGTGCTGTATGCACTGGGTATGAGTATCAACACCTTAACCTTATTTGCGCTGGTTCTGGCGATTGGTCTGTTGGTGGATGATGCTATTGTGGTGGTAGAAAACGTCGAACGGCTGATGCATGAAAAGCAACTGTCTGCCAAGGACGCGGCCTTGGAGTCCATGCAGGAAATTAGTGGGGCACTGATCGGAATCACACTGGTCTTAACCGCAGTCTTTATTCCGATGGCTTTTTTTGGTGGATCGACTGGCGTAATCTACCGGCAGTTCTCCATCACCTTGGTCGCGGCTATGTCGCTGTCCTTAATGGTGGCCTTGATTCTAACCCCAGCATTGTGCGCGCTTATTCTAAAACCGAATCCTAAACCGGCAAAATGGGCGTCCTGGTTTAACCAGAAACTGGAGCATTTAAAACATCGTTATCTGAATTTGTCTAAACTCACGATTCAGCGTCAGGCGATCTGTTTGCTGCTGTTTGCCGGATTGATCGGTGTGTTTGCGCTGTTCTATCGTGCTTTGCCAACCAGTTTTTTACCAAGTGAGGATCAGGGGATCTTAAGCTTGCAAATTAAATTGCAGGAAGGCGCCCCGATGAAAAATACCATTCAGATCGGAGAGGAAGTCCGTAAGTATTTTCTGGATCAGGAACAAGCCAATGTCAATCTGGTGATGATCCGTTATGGGCGAAATTTCTCTGGAACTGGTCAGAATCTGGCGACCGGTTTTGTGGCATTAAAACATTGGGATGAGCGTTCCGGTCAGAACAATACTGCACAAGCGATTCGTGAACGTGCCTTGAAGCATTTCCAGAGTAATCGCAATGCACAAATTAATGTGTCCATGCCAGCTTCAGTCAATGGTCTGGGACAAACCGATGGTCTGGATTTCTGGATTCGAGATATCAATGGCAATGGCCGGCAATATCTGGAACAGCAATTTAAAGCGCTGGAAGCTCGGGCGGGCAACTATACAAGCTTTGAAAATCTGGGTAAACGTTCTAATCCTGACAAAGCAGAGCTACGTGTCAATATTGATCAGAAGCAGGCCATGGCCAACGGTCTGACCCAATCGGCAATCAACAGTACTTTATCCAGTGCCTGGGGAGGCAGTTATATCAATGACTTTATTGATCGCGGCCGGATTAAACGGGTGATTATGCAGGGTGATGCTGAATTCCGTTCTAAGCCGGAAGATCTGGCACAGTGGCATGTGCGCAATGACCAGAATCAGATGGTGCCTTTCAGCAACTTCTCGCAAGTAGGCTGGAGTGGTGGCCCTGAAGTGGTCAACCGCTTTATGGGTTATACCGCATTGCAAATGGAAGCGGATCGGGCTAAAGATAGCAGTTCCGGTCAGGCCATGCAGGATGTGGAAGCTTTGGTTGCCGAGCAGGAAGGGGTGGATGTGGTCTGGAGCGGTCTTTCTTTCGAGGAAAAACAGTCCAATAATCAGGCGATCTGGCTGTATCTGATTTCAATTGGTTTTATTTTTCTTTGTCTGGCGGCTTTATATGAAAGCTGGAGCATTCCAACCGCCGTGATGTCAGCTATTCCACTCGGGATTGGCGGCAATATTATTTTCAGTTATCTGGCTGGTTTCCCGAATGATATCTATTTCCAGATTGCCTTGCTGACTACCATTGGTCTGTCCTGTAAGAATGCCATTCTGATTGTGGAATTTGCTTCATTAGCGCAGCAACAAGGTAAATCGGTAGTAGAAGCCGCACTAGAAGGTGCGTCTTTACGCCTACGTCCAATTTTGATGACTTCTTTGGCCTTTGGCGCAGGGATTTTACCGCTGGTCTTTGCTACAGGCGCTGGTGCGGTGAGTCGTCAGGAAATTGGGGTGAGTGTATTTGGTGGTGTCATTTTTGGAACATTGCTGGTGCTGATTTTTATTCCATTTATGTATGTTTTAATTCGTCGACTCATCATCAAAAAATCGCGTGCTTAAAATAAAGGAAAACTCTAGAGCTGAAAAATCCCCGTTTATACGGGGATTTTTTTATCGCCAAAACTCGTCCAATGACTGGTTGCGTTTTCAGCATGGTGTGAAAATTGCTATAAAAATCATCTATTCATACAAGAATGTGTCGTGAGAATGCATCTGATGGGGATTTTTATTCATGTTGTCACACTTTTTTATTTATCGACCTAAATTTGCAGCCGTGATTGCCATTATCATGATGGTATTAGGAATTTTTGCACTGCAAAAAATTCCCATTGAGCATATGCCGAATATGGACGCACCTGCGTTAGGGGTTTCTGCGGGGTATCGTGGTGCATCTGCGGAAACCGTTGAGCAATCGGTCACGCAAATTTTAGAACAAGCGGTAAAAGGCATTGAAGGTTTGGAAAGCTTTCAGTCCAACAGTAGCGTGGGACGTGCAAATCTGACCCTGTCGTTTGAGCAAGGCGTGGATCTCGATCAGGCACTGTTGCAAGTGCAAAATGCGGTCAATGGTGTGCTAAGTCGATTGCCTGAAGAAACCCAGCAAAATGGAGTGGCTGTTTATAAACAAGGTTATGATCAATTTGCATTACTGAGTTTATATGATGAATCAGGGAAGGCGACACCGACAGAGCTTGCTGACTATTTAATGGTGCATGTCGAACCGCGTTTTTCCCGTATTGACGGAATGGGTGAGGTGGAGCTTTATGGCGCAGGCTATGCGATGCGCATTTGGCTCAATCCACATAAACTACGCCAATTTAATCTGATGCCGAGTGATATTCGCAATGCAGTCGAGGCACAAAATGCACCACTTGTGTCAGGTTCTATTGGTGGATTACCGACAGCACAAGATCAATACATGAATGCCAAGGTCAGTGCAGGATCACGTTTAAGTAGCATTGATGAATTTGAAAAAATTATTGTGAAAACAACAGATTCAGGTTCAGTACTGTACTTGAAAGATGTCGCACGTGTTGAGTTAGGGGCAGAAAGTTATAACCATTTAAATTATACCAACGGTCATTTATCCGCTGCATTATCGATTCAATTGGCGCCACGGAGTAATGCGATTGTGGTTTCAGAGCAGATGCAAACGGTATTGAAAAATGCCCAAGCCAATTTGCCTGCACATTATCAATTACGTATGACCATGGACAAAACCCCATTTATTACCAGTTCAATTGAACAAGTCGCGAAAACTCTGGTTGAAGCGATGGTACTGGTAGTCTTGGTGATGTTTATCTTCCTGCAAAACTGGCGCGCCACTATTATTCCTGCAGTCACGATTCCGATTGTAGTTTTAGCCACATTTGCGGTGCTGTATGTATTAGGAATGAGCTTAAACAGTTTTACCTTGTTTGCCCTGATTTTGGCGATTGGCCTGCTGGTCGATGATGCCATTGTGGTCGTGGAAAACATTGAACGTTTGATGCATGAAGAACATTTGGATGCTCAGGCTGCAGCTTTAAAGTCAATGAAGGAAATTAGCGGTGCATTGATCGGGATTACGTTGGTCTTAACGGCTGTATTTATTCCCATGGCATTTTTTGGCAGTATGACAGGGGTCATCTATTGTCAGTTTTCCATCACGTTGGTCGTGGCAATGCTACTTTCTTTATTGGTAGCACTTATCATCACCCCTACATTTGCAGCGCAACTGCTAAAGCGTCAACCACATCAACCAAAATGGGCAAAGCGTTTTAATCGTGGCATGGATAAGCTCACCATGCATTACCAAAAGCTTTCTGCACGTAGCATGCAGTTTAAAATGACGATGTTGGCTGTATTTAGTATATGTGTTTTAGGCTTTGGCTGGCTTTATAAAACCTTGCCCGAAGGCTTGATGCCAACGGAAGATATGGGCTTTGTCATGGGTCAAATTGTGATGCCGGGTAATGCACCACGTTCTGAGATAGAAAAAGTCGGGCGTGAAGTCCAAGACTATTTAATGCAGCATGAATCTGAGCGCATCCAGAGCATTGGGATTTGGTATAGTGGAAACAATGTTGGAGTTGGGCCTTATCGTGGTCAGCTTTTTGTCGTATTAAAGGACTGGGCAGCGCGTAAAAATCCTGAAGATACCGTCTTTGCCATTGTAGATCGTGCACAAAAGCACTTTGCCAATCATGCCAATGCCCAGATTTTCTTTATGGCGCCTTCTATGTCAAGTAATGGACGTGTGGTCGACTTCTGGTTACAAGATCTAGATTCAAGGGGTAGCGAGTTTTTACAGCAATCCTTCTCTGAGATTGAAACCCGTGCCAAAGCAAAATCATCGATTGAATATTTACAACTTGATGTACCCAAAGAAAGTGCAGAGCTGAATATTAAACTGGATATAGAACGTTTACTCAAATATGCCGTACCTCAGCAAAGTTTTAACAGTACGTTGGCTGCGGCTTGGAGTGGTACTTATATCAACGACTTTATTGATCGTGGGCAAATCAAACGGGTCATCATGCAAGGCGAAGCGGAGTTCCGTTCTAAACCTGAAGATTTGGCACATTGGCATGTCCGTAATAGCAAAGGCGAAATGTTATCGTTTAATCAATTCACTACGCTGAATTGGCAAGGTGGACCGAATAGTATCAACCGTTATATGGGCTATAACGCCGTGCCTGTATATGCAGGTATTCCCAAAGATCAATTTTCGAGTCAAACCATGCAAGATGTCGAAGCTTTAGTCGATGAACAAGACGGAGTAAATTTGGCCTGGAGTGGAGCCGCCTTAGAAGAAAAACGTAGCAGTGGGCAAGCTATTTTCTTGTATCTAATTTCGATTGCCTTTATTTTCTTATGTTTAACGGCACTCTATGAAAGCTGGACGATTCCTGCTGTGGTGTTGACCGCGATTCCTCTGGGCGTGGGAGGAAGTATTCTGTTCTGTGTCTGGTTTGGTTTTGCGAACGATATTTACTTTCATATCGCCTTGCTGACGACTATCGGTCTGTCCTGTAAAAATGCAATTTTGATTGTAGAGTTTGCTGCACAAGCAGAGCGGACAGGTCATACTCCGGTTCAGGCCGCGATAATGGCTGCGGGCTTACGCTTGCGTCCTATTGTCATGACTTCCATTGCATTTGCAGCGGGCGTACTGCCTTTGATGTTTGCCACCGGTGTCAGTGCAATCAGCCGGCAGGAGATTGGCAGTAGTGTTTTTGGTGGGGTGCTATTTGCCACTGTACTGGTACTGCTGTTTATTCCCTTTATGTATGTATTGATCCGTGGTCTGATGGTTAAAAAAACGGTTTCTAAATCAGTGGTGATAGAGCATCCATCTTTAGAAAGTGAACAAGCCTGACTCAGTCAGGCTTTTTTCTGGCTAAATATCGAGGAATTGATTTATACAAAAAATATCGTCATATTGCAGCATGATCATTAAAATTATTCACATGAAAAAATTAGCATACATAGGGATCAGGATAAACATCTCTTGAATGCCAGACTTTTATAATGAGCTGCTTATGCCGACAATTTCAGAAAAAATCCAGAATATCCAACAACAATTACATTCTGAAAATCACGACATCGCTGTAGGCTTACTTAGTCAGCTGAATGTCGCCGATCAGGCGCGCATTTTAAGTCATTTAGATGCTCTGCAACAGGCCCGAATTTTAAGGGAACTGAGTGAACCGAGCTTGGTCTATGCTTTTATGCCCCTAGGGCAGCAGTTAAACGTGGCACAGCACTTATCTATTTCAGAACTTGTTCCCATTCTGGACGCAATGCCCTCTGATGATTTTGTCGATATTTATAAGCAGTTTTCGCCGCCGCTACAGCTGCAATTGATGGGCGCATTATCTGAAGAATCCCAGCAGACACTCAAAGATCTGGCCATCTATCCGGAAGGTACAGCGGGTGCCATGATGAGCTCACGTTTTGTGACGCTATCACCCGATTTAACCATGGATGAAGCGATACAGGCTTTACGTGTAGTGGCCGCGGGGCAGGAAACCCTGTATCTGATATATATTGTCGATGCAGAAAAACGGCTGATCGGTGTGATTTCCCTAAGGCAGATCATTCAGGCCTTAGCTGAGCTGAGCATTGCCGAAGTGATGCAACGTGACGTCATTTCTGCCCAGGTAACAGATGATCAGGAAATTGTGGCTAGAGCCTTGGCCTATTATGATTTTATTGCCTTGCCAGTGGTTGATGCCCAGCAAAAACTCTTAGGAATTGTCACCTATGACGATGCTATGGACATTGTCGAAGCCGAAACCACGGAAGATATTTTAAAGTCGGGTGCAGTGACGCCGTTGACTGAGTTGAGCCTTAAAACTGCCCCGATTTTGACCCTGTATCAGAAGCGGGTCTTTTGGCTGGTCATTCTGATTTTTGGCAGTCTGCTCTCTGGAATCGGCATTGCACACTTTGAAGAGATCATTGCCGCACATATCGTGCTGGTATTTTTCTTGCCGCTTTTGGTGGGCAGTGGTGGGAATGCCGGTTCGCAATCAGCCACCTTGATGGTGCGTGCCTTGGCCACAGGCGATGTCGAGTTCAAGGACTGGTTTAACCTGCTCAGTCGTGAATCTCTGGTGGCGCTATGCTTAGGCGGCACCATGGCGATTGCTGTATCCATTCTCGGTTATATCCGGGGAGATATCATGGTCGCTGTGGTGCTGGCCATCAGCATGCTTGGGATTGTGTTGATGGGCTGCCTGATCGGCATGAGTCTGCCTTTTATTTTAAATAAACTCAAAGTTGATCCTGCCAGTGCTTCGGCGCCGTTGGTGACTTCCATCTGCGATGCTACCGGTGTAATTCTGTATTTATTCGTTGCTTCCAAATTACTGTTTTAATTCACAGATTGATACATCAGCGTAGAAAAAATACTTTATGCTCAAGAAAATCAGCATTATTTCTGGAATAACTTATGCCTGAGTCTGGACAAAAACCAAAATTAAGCCAACAAGAGGTGATACGTCTGGAACGTGATCTGGCCAAGTTTGCCAATATGATGGACTCCGTGGTGCGTATTCCGTTTACCAAGCAAGGGGTGGGGGCAGACGCAGCTTTGAGTACGATTCCGGTTGCTGGAGATATTGCCGGTTTTGTATTGACCTGTTATGCCATTCATAAGGCCAAACAGATCGGGGTTCCGAGTGCCAAACTCAATCCGGTGATGAAAATGGCGGCGATCGATGCGGTAGTAGGATTTATTCCGGTGGCAGGCACGGTCTTTGATATTTTTATTCGGCCCAGTCGCAAAGCGCTCGATGTCGTGCACCTGCATATTCGCGAGGAATATCAGATTAATAGCGATCGACATGTGGTGCATCCATTTTTGCATGAAAGTCTGGAACGCAAACAACAGCAATCTGGATTCTGGCGCAATCCTGTGGTGGCCTGGATCTGGATTCATATTCCGGATATTTTAGGCACTTTATTCCTGATTGTATTTGTCTTCGCGATCGGGTGGGGTGCTATGGCGCTGTATCAATGGTTCAGCCAATGATAGGTCAGCTAAAGAATAATTAAATCCAATAAAAAAGCCTGCAATTGCAGGCTTTTCTTGAATCAAAACTCAAGTTTTACTTAAGCACAATCAAGTTGTTGCAATGCAGCGACACGCTGTTCGATGCTTGGATGCGTCTGGAACAAGGCAGCAAGGCTAAAGCCTTCTTCTTTACCCGCAGAAATCGCAAATGCTTTCATTTCTTTCGGCATGGCATCCGGCATTTCAGATTCTGCCTGTAAGCGCAGTAATGCTGAAATCATGGCTTGTTTACCTGCCAAACGTGCGCCTGCTTCATCAGCACGGTATTCACGGTGACGAGAGAACCACATCACAATCGACGATGCCAAGATACCGAACACGATATCCAGCACAATAGTAATCACGAAATAGGCAATACCCGGGGCTTCACCTTCTTCACGACCAAAGACATTGCGGTCAATAAAATCACCTGCGACACGTGCGAAGAACATCACGAAGGCGTTCACAACACCTTGGATTAGTGCCAGAGTGACCATGTCACCATTGGCGACATGACCAATCTCATGCGCTAATACTGCACGAAGTTCGTCTTTGTTCATACGCTCAAGCAAGCCAGTTGATACCGCAACGAGAGCATCATTTTTGTTCCAGCCGGTGGCAAAGGCATTCGACTGGTAAGAGGGGAAAATACCCACTTCCGGCATTTTAATGCCTGCACGCTGAGAAAGTTGTGCAACTTCTTGGAGCAACCAGGCTTCAGCTTGGTTACGAGGTGCATTCGGGTCAATCAGTTCAGTACCCGTGGTCTTTTTCGCCATCCATTTAGACATGAACAGGGAAATCATTGAGCCGACCATACCGAACACAAAACAGATGACCAACAGGTTGCCTAGATTCAAGCCACCTGCGCCATGGTAACTACCGACACCGAAGAGTGACAAGATAATGCCAGCTACAACCAGTACCGCGAGGTTGGTTAGCAAGAACAAACCAATCCGCATCATTGAGAAATCCTCTTATTACAGAAAAATAATCTGATTATTAAATGTAAATCATTGAAATCAATATGCGGTGAAATCGAGAAGAATTCAAGGAAAAAATAGCATTTGGCTACAAAAAACACAGGATATTTTTTGTGCAAATTGAAACATAGGTCTTTAAAAACAAAGCTGTTTAGGAGTTATTCACTTAAATATATTTTTGCAGATGCTGACGCATTCGCGGTGGCATATGAGCCTGCCGGTGCATCGGTGAAACTGCCATCCGCTTGAGCAATGATCTGACGCTGATACTTGGCAGCCTGAATATTGGAAGCTGTGGTGGTTTCAATCGAATAATTGTCAGAACTGGCAATCACACGGCCAGTACCAGAAGATGCTGTATAGGTAGCACTAGTATTGCCAATTCCCTGAGCATATAAGTTCTGATAACGGCTGCTGACACGACGGACATAGTCCTGAGTTTCACGAAACGGTGGCACACCCTTATATTTGGCAACATTACCTTCACCGGCATTATAGCCTGCCAGTGCCAAGGTGGTGTTGCCATTAAAACGTTTCAATAACCAGGCCAGATATTTGGCACCTGCCATAATATTCTGCTGCGGGTCATAAGCGTTGCTGACATTAAAACGACGGGCAGTCGCCGGCATGAGTTGCATTAAGCCCTGTGCACCGACTGGAGAACGTGCCTGCACATTAAAACCGGATTCGGTATGCATCACGGCTTTAATCAAGCCTTCAGATACACCATAGGTTTGTGCTGCCTGACGGATGATCGAGTCATAGGCATTTTTATTTTTACTATAACTTGGCAATACCGAAGCTTCACTTGAACCCCAGTTGCTATAACTGTGAATATTGCTGTCTGGATAATAGGTTTTCTTTTCTACCTGTAGATGGTTATAGCGACTTTTCTTATTGGTCAATAAAGTACTGCCATTACTGTCACGTAATTGATAGATCGTTTGACCGGCATAAGCAAAATGACAACAGCTTGCTAATAGCAAACCACTGATCCCATAACGCCCCAAAACATACACATTTATTTTCATTGTTTATATTAAGTAAACACAAGCGAGAAAAATTCAATAAAGAGTTTAACAAAAAATTACGGAATGAAAAGACTTGTGCGCTGCATTTATAAACGAGTTTGTAAATGCAAGTCATTTTTTACATTTTAGCAGTAGAAAAAAAAATATGATTTAATTTAAAACCTTAGGCTTGACAGGTTTAACTAATTGATTTTTATAAATAATTAAATTGATCAAAAAATGATCAATTCAAAGAAAAGCCTTATCTTTTGAGCCGGACAAGTTGTCAAGTCTGTTTCAATCCACAAAGTTATCCACAGCTTTTGTGGACAACTGTGGAAAAGTCCAAAAGATAAGCATCTTGACTAAAAAATGAACGCAATCGTTCAATATATCAATCTAAATAAAACATGAAAATGAAACTAATAAGACATTTTCATGAAAATAAATTCTTTTGATGCGATAGCGGTCTGAATCGGCTAAAATTGCGCGGTATTTTTTTTATGGGTTAATCTCGTCTATGTACTCGCCAGTTGAGTCCGAACAAGGATTTAATTTCAAACCTGAACTGCCAACAAGCTCAGCCTACTACCGTTTGTTGAAGAAGCTTCGCCGCCAGGTCGGACATGCCATTCGTGACTTCAAGATGATTGAAGAAGGCGATAAGGTCATGGTGTGTATTTCTGGTGGTAAAGACAGTTATACCCTGTTGGATATCCTGCTACAGTTCAAGCGCATCGCACCGATCAATTTCGATGTAGTGGCTGTGAATCTGGATCAGAAACAGCCAGGCTTCCCTGAAGATGTTCTACCGCGTTATTTAGAAGAAAATAATATTCCGTATTACATTCTGGAAAAAGACACCTACAGCATTACCAAAAAACTGACGCCAGAAGGCAAAACCTATTGTGCAGTCTGTTCGCGTTTGCGTCGTGGTTCTTTATACGGTTTTGCGCAGGAAATTGGCGCGACCAAAGTTGCTTTAGGCCATCATCGTGATGATATCTTGGCGACTTTCTTCCTGAACCTGTTCCATGGCGGCAGCTTGAAAGCTATGCCACCAAAACTGTTGTCTTCAGACAAAAAGAACATTCTGATTCGCCCACTGGCCTATGTGGAAGAAAAAGACATCATCAAATATGCAGAAATGCGTCAATTTCCAATTATTCCATGTAATTTATGTGGCTCTCAGGACAACCTGCAGCGCGCAATTATCAATGACATGTTACGTGATTGGGATAAAGCACATCCAAAACGTCTGCACAGCATTTTTGGCGCATTGCAAAATGTTTCGCCATCGCAGCTGGTCGATCGTGAATTATTTGATTTTGAAGTGCTGGACAGCCAGCGTGAATTCGACTTCAAAGGCGGTGATTCAACTGAAGAAGCTGTGGAAGGCGAGAACCGTCGGATCAATATGGTCAATCTGGGCTTTGCTGCAGACTAATTTTAGAACGTGTAGACATCAGCCTGCGGGTTGATGTCTGCTTATAAACATAAATAAAAATAGAACTACAAAAATTGAACGGCGCGTACAAAATTCGTTAGCCTTTGCGCTAATGATCATGATATAACAAAGCACAAGCATAATAGCTTCAACATGATGTCGTCTGGATAGTCGACACAAATGAACAAATAATTTGAGGAAAGATCATGCCTGCTTTTTTAACTGATGATTGGTTTTCAACTGTAGAAACTCTAACTGCGCAAGCTGGCGATTTGAATTTGCCACCAGCTTTGGCGAACCTTGCGATTAATTTGGTTGTAGCGGACACTACAGGTAATACTGAACTATCTTTAGATGGTGGGGCAATCAAAAAAGGTTTGTCTTCAAATGCCAAAACTACGCTGAATATGGATGGCGAAACTCTACGTAAAGTTTTTCTAGAGTTTGATATGGCTGCTGCGATGCAGGCCTTCATGACCGGTAAAATCAAAGTACAGGGTGATATGTCACAATTGATGGCACTTCAAACTGCAAAACCAAGTCAGGAACAAAAAGATTTGTTCAAGAAAGTACTTGAAAATACCACGGCTTAATTCTGCTAAGACATTCGCCCGAATAAAGACCAAAAAAGCTTACCCTGAGGTAAGCTTTTTTTTATGGCATTTTGATTAACGCTAAGATTTCAGCTTAGATATTCACCAATTGCGGTGTAGTCTTGATATGCTCCAGATAAGCACGAATACGGGTTACATATTGCACCGCTTGACGGTAACGACCATTATTGGCCTTATTCTGATCCAGATAGGCATATAAGTTCACCCAGTTATTCGGGTTCTTGCCTTGCGACTGAATGCGCTTTTGCAACTGATTCACTGCACCTGGACCCATATTATACGCTACCAGTGCAAACCAGTTCCGATCTGGAAAAGGAATATGCTCATAGCGACTAAGCATTTGATCATAATACTTGGCACCACCCTGAATACTTTGAGCAGGATCGGTACGGTTACTCACGCCCATGGCTTTTGCTGTACTGTTGGTCAGCATCATCAAACCACGCACACCCGTCGGAGAAACTGAATTCGGTTTCAGATAAGATTCCTGATAACCAATGGCCGCCAGTAAATGCCAATCCAGATCATACTGCTGCGCTGTCTGTTTAAAACTCGCTTCATAGATCGGCAGGCGATTGTTCAAATCACGTTGAATGGTGGTCCAGGATTCCTCTTTCACCACATTCTGATTATAAAATGAAGCAAGCTGCTTGATGGCACCACTTTGTTTACCTTTGCAGACAAAAGCACTGGCCGTCTGGCTCAAAGGATCTGTAGCAGATTTAAATACTAGGTTTAAATTGGTATTCAAGCCATTACTCGACAGAATCGATTCATCGCCACAAGTGGCTGAGAATGACGTCAAACGCTTGTTTTCAATGGTGCGTATATCGGTAGTTGTCATAGCCAGATTGGCTTTACCCTGAGCAACCCATTGTAGTGCCGTATTATTATCAGGAACGATTTTAAAATCGAGCTTTACATTCAGATTGTTGGCATAGTTACGAACCAGATCATAACCGAAGCCATGTAGATGTTGTCCATCCTGGAATACGGTAGTCGGATTTTCAACCGCAACCACGGTCAACTTATTGCTATTGACCACATGATCAAACTGAAGTGTGGTCTTACTTGCATTGATACTGTGTAGGGGAATAAATGCAGTGCTCAGTACAAGTACTTTC
The DNA here is from genome assembly GCF_049898185.1 of Acinetobacter sp. 40AMC3-4. Lineage (GTDB taxonomy): Bacteria > Pseudomonadota > Gammaproteobacteria > Pseudomonadales > Moraxellaceae > Acinetobacter. The sequence goes on along the minus strand of NZ_JAFCXG010000002.1, from coordinate 154,113 downwards.
AAAGGGAGAGAAGAAATTACAGATCTTAGGCAAAGCCTCGACCCAGTGGATGAACTACTGTGCATGTTGTCTCCGCTACAAGTAATTTATGCCCTAAAAATCACAGCCAATAAAGCCAGAAATTTTAACAGTTTGATAAATTCAATAAGGGTTGGGCAGTCATGACGTCATTCAAAATGACAAGAGATTTAAAGATAATTATGTAGAAAAACTACATAGATTAAAAAGTAAGCATTTCCTGGAGTTGCTGGCATATTAATGATCTGAAAAACGATTGTCAAATTTTGTACACAAATTATTTTTAAAAATAATTTTAAGATATTGAAATATAGGGTTAATTTTTTTGGAATTTTGCCATTGTGTTAAAATGGTAAATAAAATAAGCTGTTTGTAAGTTAAAACACTGAAAATATGATCAGCAAGACGTATGAAATCCAACTTAATCACCCGTGCTGGACACGATAAATTGGTGGCAGAACTTAAGAATCTCTGGCATGAAGAGCGCCCTGAAATTACCAAAAAAGTAAACTGGGCCGCTAGTCTCGGCGACCGTTCTGAAAATGCAGACTACCAATATAACAAGCAAATTTTGCGTAAAATTGATCGACGGGTCAGGTATCTCGGCAAGCGCCTCGAAGAGCTGAAAATTATAGATTTTTCCCCGGAGCAAGAGGGCAAGGTCTATTTTGGTGCCTGGGTGGACATTGAAAATGAAGAAGGTGAACAAAAAACTTTACGTATTGTCGGTGTAGATGAAATTTATGATCATCATCCGCAGCATATTTCGATCAGTTCACCGATGGCACGCGCGTTATTAGGCAAGCAGGTCGATGATGAGGCCGAGGTATTGACCCCCTCCGGCAAGAAACTTTGGTTCATCAACTCAATTCGTTATGAAAAGCCAGAAAATTCAGCAGATTAATGGAATTGATTTTATTTTGTGCAGTTGATGCAGTGAAAGCATAAAAATATTTGCCAAGCATGATTTTTGTTTATATCATGTCGGCCATGGAAGCGTGGCAGAGCGGTTTAATGCACCGGTCTTGAAAACCGACGAGGGTGTGAGTCCTCCGTGAGTTCGAATCTCACCGCTTCCGCCAAATTTTAAAAACCCAGTCAATTTGACTGGGTTTTTTTATTTCTGAATATTTTTTCAGTTGTTGATCCGCTTGATGCTGAATGTGATTATTTCTCTCATTATTCTCTACTGAGTTGAATACAACTCAAGATCATTTCAAGATTCAAATCTTTGAATGAAAATGCCCAGGTTGGCTTTGATTTCGGATGATTTTTAGCTGAATAAGCCGCTTTTTATAGAAGTTTCGCTAAATTTTATTGCCAAAAATCTAATTTATTTATATGATGGCGGCCAAGGAAGCGTGGCAGAGCGGTTTAATGCACCGGTCTTGAAAACCGACGAGGGTGTGAGTCCTCCGTGAGTTCGAATCTCACCGCTTCCGCCAAATTTTTAAAACCCCAGTCGAAAGATTGGGGTTTTTCTTTTTAGGCTGCAGATCTTGAATATTAAATTCTTCAGTCCTGAACTTAATTCATAAAATCTTGAAAAATGGACGTATCGGCCAAATATAGAGTCAGAGGCGTCAACGCGCTATCATACGCCCAAGCATCATATGGATCTCATTATGAAAATTGTCGCAGATGAAAATCTGGCATTTACCGATTATTTCTTTTCCGAATTTGGTGACATTCAACATTGTGCAGGGCGAACCTTAAGCGCAGATGATGTCAAAGATGCCGATAGCTTGCTGGTACGTTCAGTGACTCAGGTCAATGAAGTACTGCTACAGAATAGTTCGATCAAATTTGTGGGCAGTGCCACCATTGGTACAGATCATTTGGATATTGCTGCATTAGAACAACATGGGATTCAGTGGAGTAATGCAGCCGGCTGTAATGCGCAAGCAGTGGCTGAATATGTCATTACCGCATTATTGCAGGTACGTCCTGAATTACTCGATGCCAATACGACATTTACCCTGGGTATTGTCGGTTTGGGTAATGTCGGAACCCGACTGGCTTATATGGCGAAGCTCTTGGGCTGGCGCGTGATCGGTTGCGATCCTTTTGTGCAAAGAGAGCAGGTTGATCAAGTCGAATTTCATGAACTGCTGCAGCAGGCGGACGCCGTTTCAATTCATGTCCCTTTAACCAAAACAGGCATATATCCAACCTATCATTTATTTAATGCTACTGCGTTGGCAAAAATGCAGCCTGACGCGATCCTGATTAACTCAGCGCGTGGGCCAGTGATTGAAGAAACTGCCTTAATTCAAGATATTAAAGCGACACAACGCCCCGTAATTTTGGATGTTTTTGAACACGAACCGCTGATTTCAGCAGAACTTCTGGATCTGGTGACTTTGGTGACTCCGCATATTGCCGGCTATAGCCTGGAAGGCAAGGCACGTGGTACCCAGATGATTTACGAAGCTTTTTGTCAAACTTTCGGTTTTGCAGCCAATAAACAGTTTGAATCCCAGCTGCCTATCTGTGAGCAGTTTTTTCAGGGGCAGGATTTAAAAATGGCATTGCAACAGCATTTATCCCAAATTTATGACATTGCTCGTGATGATGCCAATCTACGTGCCTGTCTCAAAGAAGGCAGAATCGATCAGCAGGCATTTGATCATTTACGTAAAACCTACCCGCTGCGTCGTGAGTGGGCAGCACATGGTGGGCCGAAGGCATGACGATGACGTATCAACCCACTTGTGACCTTCAAGCCATGCGTGCACGGGCGACCTTATATCGTCAAATCCGTCAATTTTTCGCTGAGCGGGATGTATTAGAGGTGGAAACACCGATTTTGTCTCAAGCCGGTGTGACCGATGTGCATTTAGCCTCGGTACAGGCACAGCGCCATGTGCTGGGTAAACTGAATACGCATTATTTGCAGACCTCACCCGAATTTGCTATGAAGCGCTTATTGGCCAGTGGTAGTGGACCCATTTACCAAATCTGTAAGGTCTTCCGCAATGATGAACATGGGCGTAAGCACAATAGCGAATTCACCATGCTGGAATGGTATCGTCCGGGATTTAGTTTAAAAGATTTGATGTTTGAAGTATCTGATCTGTTGAATGTGACCTTGAAAGCACGTTTTGGCGAAATACGTCCGACCATTTTGAGTTATAAGCACGCGTTCATGGATCGTCTGGATCTCAATCCGCTTCAGGCAACTTTACAGGAATTGAAAGATTGCTGCCGCCGCGTTGGTCTTAATCTGGATCTGGGAAATGACCGTCTTGGCTATATCGACTTGTTATTTTCACATATGGTTGAACCGAGTCTGGGGTTTGATACCGCAGTATTCCTGACCGATTTCCCCCCTGAAATGGCTTCTTTGGCCAAAACCCGAATCGATGAAGAGGGTGAACTGGTCGCCGCACGTTTTGAGCTGTATATCGAAGGTTTAGAATTGGCCAATGCTTATGATGAACTGATTGATGCTGACGTATTACGTTCGCGCTTTGAGGCAGATAATGCTGAACGAGCCAAACTTAGCTTGCATGTCATGCCCATCGATGAATATTTACTGGCGGCTTTACCGAAGATGCCGGAATGTTCAGGGATTGCCTTGGGAATTGACCGTTTATTGATGATTGCAACTAATCAAATGAAACTGGAAAAGGTGATTACTTTTCCGGCAGATATTTCCTGATCCAGCGAATTAGATAGTTTTAATTCCTTTTTTGATAAAGAGAAATTAAGCTATAAAAAAAGCACCCGAAGGTGCTTTTTTTATTATTCAATTGTTGCGGTTTGTTGTGCTTTAAGCTCACCAAGTGCCTGAATCCGTCGTTCAATCAGCATTTCGCCAATATCCGGTCCCTGAATATCGGCAGGCAGGTCTTGTGCCTTGATGGCACGTACGGTCTGCATTGCATCAAGGACGTATTGGGCTTGTGGATAAGCACGATCTTCCAGACCTAGACGGCCACGTGAATCACATTCACACGCCTGAACAAAAGCTTCGACACGTTCAGGGCGACGTAACACATCCAGACGTTGCAATAATCGCCATAAGGTTCCCGGCTTAAGATTGAAGGCCTGATGGCATTTCAGATGCTCTTTGCACACAGCCAAAGCCAGCTGCTTGGTATACGTCGGCACTTTTAAACGGTCACACAGGTCATTCACTGGCTTGATGCCTCGCTCTTCATGCATGATATGTCGCGGTAATTCTTCAAGCGGCGTCAAAGCTTTTCCTAAGTCATGCACTAAAACGGCAAAACGTACATCCAGACTATAATTTTGACGACACGCCTGCTGCAAGGACATCATGGTGTGAATGCCGCAGTCAATTTCCGGATGATATTCAGGGCGCTGTGGAATGCCATATAAGGCATCAATCTCAGGGAATAGCACCTTTAAAGCACCACATTGACGTAATACTTCAAAATACACATCAGCATGACGTTCGGATAAAGCACGGGAAGTCTCTTTCCAGACGCGTTCCGGTGTCAATGCATTTAATTCACCGGTTTCAGTCAAGCGTTGCATTAATGCCAAGGTTTCATCGGCAATCACAAAGCCTGCACTGGTATAACGGGCAGCAAAACGGGCAATCCGCAGTACCCGTAATGGATCTTCGACAAAGGCATTGGAAACATGACGTAGAATCCGGTTTTCCAGATCCTGTTGACCACCATAAGGATCATAAACGTGGCCGGCATCGTCCATGGCCATGGCATTAATGGTCAGATCGCGACGAATCAGATCTTGCTCCAGTGTAACGCTGACATCGGTATGAAACTCAAAACCATGATAACCGGCGCCAGATTTACGTTCGGTACGCGCCAGTGCATATTCTTCTTTTGTTTGGGGATGTAGAAAAACAGGGAAATCTTTGCCTACGGGCTGATAGCCTAAGTCAAGCATTTGCGCGGGAGTTGCACCAACGACCACATAATCTTTTTCGTGATAGGGGTGTCCGAGCAAATGATCTCGAACTGCGCCGCCTACTAAATAAACTTGCATGAAAAAACCTCTATTCTTACAAGCATCATGCTACAGAATAGAGGTTTTCTCAAGTTAAGAAACGAGGCTGATGCGTCGTTATCTTGTCATTGGCTTAAAGTGCATCTTGTTCTGCTTGCTGGATTTCAGCAACAGTCAGTGCAGTCATGTTGATCACACGGCGCGTGGTCGCAGTCGGCGTCAAAATGTGGACAGGTTTCGCAGCACCTAGAAGAATTGGACCAATCGTTACGTTGTTGCCTGAAGTTGCCTTTAACAGGTTGAACGAGATATTGGCTGCATCCAGATTCGGCATGATCAGCAGGTTTGCAGAGCCTTTGAAACGTGAATTCGGGAATGCAAACTGACGAATGTTCTCATCCAGTGCAGCATCACCGTGCATTTCACCTTCAACTTCCAGCTCAGGCGCGATTTCAGACAGGATGTCATATACTTTACGCATTTTTTGCGCGCTGGCATCATGCTGGTCTGAACCAAAACTTGAGTGAGACAGCAGGGCAATACGTGGTGTCATACCAAAACGGCGAACTTCTTCAGCGGCCAGAATGGTCATTTCAGCCAGCTGTTCAGCCGTTGGGTTGGTGTTGACATAGGTATCGGCAATGAACAGGTTGCGGTCTTCAAGCATCAAGGCATTCAGGGTAAAGAAAGTGTTATGACCATCTTTCTTGCCAATGATGTTGCTGACGAAGTCCAGGTGAATGTCGTAGCTTGAATATGTACCACACAGCATACCGTCTGCCATACCATGTTTCACAAGCATCGCTGCGATCAGGGTCGAGCGACGACGTGCTTCACGCTGTGCATATTCAGGCGTTACACCCTTACGCTGCATGATGTTGTAATAATCATCTGCAAACATTTCATAGTTGGGGTTCTTTTCCTGATCAACAATCGTGATATTCACGCCATCTTCAAGACGTAGACCCAATTTTTTGATGTTGGCTTCAATTACAGCTGGGCGACCCACCAGAATTGGAATTGCCAGACCATCATCTACCGCAATTTGAACTGCGCGAAGTACACGCAGGTCTTCACCTTCCGCATAAGCAATACGTTTAGGATCAGATTTGGCTTGTTCGAAAATCGGTTTCATCATGAATGCAGAGTTGTAGACAAACTCAGACAAACGTTGACGATAATGCGAGAAATCCGTGATTGGACGTGTTGCCACGCCAGAATCCATGGCTGCTTGTGCAACAGCAGGTGCGATTTCTAGAATCAAACGTTGATCCAGTGGTCCCGGAATCAGGTATTCACGGCCAAATGATGCAGATTTTTCACCATAAGTCGCCGCATCAGCTTCAACGTGTGCCATACGCGCGATCGCGTGGACACAGGCAATTTTCATTTCTTCGTTAATGGTGGTTGCACCAACGTCCAATGCACCACGGAAGATGTACGGGAAGCACAGTGCGTTATTCACCTGGTTCGGATAGTCAGAACGGCCAGTTGCCATGATCACGTCATCACGTACTTCATGCGCATGTTCAGGCAGAATTTCTGGATCCGGGTTTGCCAAGGCAAAGATGATCGGATCTTCAGCCATGACCTTGACCATTTCTTTGGTCAAAATGCCCGCAGCAGAAAGACCGAGGAACATGTCTGCACCCGCAATCACGTCACCGAGCTGAGTAGCTTCGATGTCTTGTACATAGGCTTTCTTGGATTCATCCAGGCCTTCACGATGCGTAGTCAGCAGACCGCGTGAATCGGCAACGATGATATTCTCTTTTTTAGCACCCAGAGCACAAAGCAGATTCAAACAAGACAGTGCAGCAGCACCCGCGCCTGAAGCCACGATCTTGATATCTTCAATTTTTTTGCCGTTGATTTGTAACGCATTGAGGAGCGCAGAACCGACAATGATCGAAGTACCGTGCTGATCATCATGGAATACCGGAATATTCATGCGTTCACGCAGTTTTTGCTCGATATAGAAACACTCTGGCGCCTTGATATCTTCAAGGTTAATCCCGCCGAAAGTCGGTTCTAATGCAGCGACAATATCCACAATCTTGTCTGGATCATTTTCAGCAATTTCGATATCGAATACATCAACGCCAGCGAATTTTTTGAATAATACGCCTTTACCTTCCATCACTGGTTTAGAAGCTAAAGGACCAATATTACCCAGGCCAAGCACGGCAGTACCGTTGGTCACGACAGCAACCAGGTTGCCACGAGCCGTATACAATGCAGCAGTTGAAGGATCGCGTTCAATCTCAAGACATGGTGCAGCTACGCCAGGCGAGTAAGCAAGGGCCAAGTCACGTTGGTTGACCAATTGTTTGCTTGGTGTAACGCTGATTTTCCCCGGGGTAGGAAACTCGTGATAGTAAAGGGCCTGTTGCTTTAAAGATTGTTCGTCCATCAGTCTCTCGATCGTTGTAAAGATTACCCGGTCAGCGGGCAAAGAATTTATTTATGTTCCTGAATATACCATTTGTTAGCCAGTTCGGACAGACAAAGACGGCCGTTTTTCCAACAAACTTATTGTAGTGGGGTATGGACTTAGACTTGGGATATATAAGTCTGATGCGTCTTGTCTCGCACTAAATAAGCGGTTGCATCCTGCTCAGGAAGCGGTTTGGAAAATAAGTAACCTTGGGCAATATCACAGTCTAAATCACGTAGATATTCTAGCTGCTCTTCAGTCTCGATGCCTTCCGCGACCACGGTCATGCCCATGGCTTTACCCATGGCCACCATAGCACTGACAATGGCTGCCTGTTTGTTTTCCCCAATCTTGCAAACAAAACTGCGATCAATTTTTAGAGTATCAATCGGAAAATCAGCAAGATAGGAGAGAGAAGAATAACCTGTACCGAAATCATCTAGGGCAATATGAATATGTCGCTGTTTAATTTCATTCAGCAGGTTTTTGACCGCTTCCGAATTTTCAATTAAAGAAGATTCGGTAATTTCCAGCTCCAGGCTGGCGCCAGAAATATGGTTGTCTGCAATGGCTTGGTCCAGATCATCAAGTAATTGACCACGACGCAATTGCTGCGCCACGATATTGACTGATACACAAATATGATTAAAGCCCAGATCATTCCATTGGCGAATCTGTTTAGCGGCCTGCTGGATCACCAGACGGCCAATGTCTGAAATCAGGCTGGTCTGTTCAGCTAACGGTATAAATAGGCCTGGTGCGATAATGCCTTTTTCTGGATGGTTCCAGCGAATCAGCGCTTCGAAGCCATAAATGCTTTGATCGCTGAAATTGATTTTTGGCTGATAATACACCACCAGTTCATTATTCTGGATTGCTTTGCGCAAATCACGTTCCAGGAAAACCCCTTTGTTCTGTAAAGCATTATTTTCACTGGAATAAAAATGAATAGTGTTGCCACCGAGATTTTTGGCTTCGTTCAATGCCTGTTCGGCGCAGTTATTTAAATAATCTAGCTGACGGCCATGATCCGGATAAAATGCCACACCCATGGACAAGGTAATCACATGATCCTGACCGTAAATATTAAATGGTCTACTAAAGGCCTGAGCGATGCGTTCACAATGGTGCTGAACTGAAGGGCGAATATGTGAGATTTCATAGAGAATCGCAAAATCATCACCATTTAGATGTGCCACAAATAACGCTTCTGCATTGGTCATGCGCAGCCGCTGCGCTACCTGACGTAAAAGTTCATCACCGCCATTATTGGACAGATATTCATTCAATGGGCGGAAACGGTCGATGTTAAGCCGAATCACAGCCATCTCTTTAATAGAGTCTTTTTGCGAAACCAGATACTGATGTAGCTGATAGTTATAGTAGAAGCGGTTCGGTAAGTCAGTCAGCGTGTCATAATTTTCTAGATAGGATAGACGCTGTTCCTGTAATTTACGTTCAGTCAGATCTGAGACAATGCCAATATAATGGGTAATCCGGCCTTCATCATCAGTCACGGCATTAATATGCAGCCATAAGGTCGACTCTTTGCCAGACAGAAATTTGGCATAAACCTCTCCATCATAAGAGCCAATCTTTTGAATCTGTTTGACAATATTGGCCTGAAAAGTACGTTGCTGGGATTTATTTTGCACCGCAATATCAAATAAGGATTTACCGATGATCTGGTCACGCTCAAAACCGCTCAGGTATTCGTAGTGGGGATTGACATCGATATAATCTAAATCAAGATTCAGAATGAAAATGCCTTCCGCAGCTTGTTCCAGTACACTGGCCACCAGTTTTAAACGTTCTTGAGACAGACGTTCCTGCTGGATATCACGACGGATACCGACCATGCGCAAGGGTTTTTTATTTTTAGGATCACGACTGATCACCCGGCCAATATCATGTACCCAACTCCAGCCACCTTCACTGAGCTTGATCCGGTAAGTGGCATCATAGCGTTCAATCTGGCCACGCAGATGCTGCTTCATATTGCGCTTAAAATAGGCCAGATCTTCAGGGTGAATCAGATACTGTAATTGCAGATGATGATCTTTGGAATCGCGCAGAATCTTTTCGTCTTTATGATTGGTTAAGGTGATGCTGCGCTCTTGAATATTCCAGTCCCATGGCCGAATACCGGCAATTTCATGTGCAAGTTTTAGATTCTGCTGCTGATTCTTCAGGTCATAATTGATCTGTTCAATATCATAGGTACGTTCCCGTACTTTTTGCTCCAGCAATTGGTTACTGAGCTGTAATTGCTGTTTAATATCTTTGGATTTATTGACTTCAGTTTTGAGTTGCTGGCACAGTTCATCAGTCCAATGCACTTGCTGTTCTGCATTTTTCACCAAAATATCATTTTCCGCATACAGACGTGAGGTGCGGCTGTGAATTCGATAACTACTTGTCGCGCACAGCAGAATCACTATGAGCGCAAAGTTTAAGGCCAGACCAAAAAAGGGATTGGAATGACCGACATGGTCAAGCTGCGACAGTAAAAAAGGGAATAAGGACGGCAAAAAGACCAGACAAAAATAGCTCAGTTTCTGGGTCAGGTAGGTCAGGCCAAATGCTTGGCTTACAATCAGCAACAAGGCAGACAAGGTCAGTGCTTCAATATCTTCAAATACAGGATTGGCCTGCGGCAAATAGTAATAAATTGTATAAATACCGGCCGCGATACAGCTTCCGACTGCAAGGCTCTGCATCTGTAACCAGCGGTGCGCGCTTTTCTGATTATATTGTTCGGGTTTGAAATACAGCGTATTCACCAGCCAGCACATGCTGACCAGAAGTTCTGTCAGAATAAACCAGGTATTAAAATACGTATTAGAAGGACTATATTGAATGTGATAAATACAAAAAATATAGAGGCAAATCACCATGATACTGAGCAAAAAATAGCGACTATGGCGAAGCGTATTCGCAATTTGAGCATCATGCAAATGCTGCTGAATATAGTCGTCCTGATTATCAACCATGTGATTCAATGCCTGTATTCATCCTAAACGGTTTTCGTCCTTGTACATTGTTATTATAGAAACTCCAAGAAGTGTGTGAAATCAATTAATAAGTATTTGTTATTCTTTAGTCGAGATTAGATGCCTTGAAAATAAAAATCAACAAAATTAAAGGCAAATTTTTACTCATCCGATGAATTAAAGCACATAATTTAAAATTGACAGAGCAACAACAGGAGCGGTTTCGGTACGCAGGACACGCTCGCCTATACACCAGTTGAGAAAACCTTTTTGATTTGCGGTACTAATTTCCGCCTCACTCAGGCCACCCTCAGGGCCGATCAATAGGACAAGATCCAAGGTCGCCTCTGCCAGTACATCTGTTTCATCTTTATTGGGTGCCAAAACCAGTTTGGTGTTGGGTAGTTCAGTATCCAGCCATTTTTCAAGTGATATGGGCGCTAAAATTTTAGGAACAATATTCAGACCACATTGTTCACAAGCCGCAATAGCAATGCCTTGCCAGTGATCCAGCTTTTTCTGGTCGCGATCATACTTTAAACGCATTTCACAACGATCCGAAGTCAGCAGCTGAATTTCGGAAACGCCCAGTTCGACTGCTTTCTGAATCGCATAATCCATACGGTCGCCTTTACTCATCACCTGACCGAGCAAAGCCTGGAACTTTGGTGTGCGATTGGCAGGATTAAATGCATTGACCGAGACGGTGGCTGATTTTTTATCAACCTCGGTTAAAGTCACGTCATATTCGCCACCCTGTCCATTGAACAGGGTCGCGCTTTCACCGACTTGCGCGCGTAAAACCTTTACCCAATGATGAAATACAGTTTCCGTAAGCTCAAGGCTGACATCAATAGTTAAATCAGCATCTATATAAAAACGTGGCATTGATCGTTCTACTCAAAAAATCGGTGAAATAAAGGACTTAAGCTAAACCAAGATCGGTGACCAGCTGACGGGTCGGGTCAGTAGTATTCATGGTGTAGAAATGCAAGCTTGGCGCACCACCTGCAAGTAGACGCTCACAGAATTTAACCACAACTTCATGGCCAAAGGCTTTAATGCTGGCAGTATCGTCACCATAAGTTGCCAGTTGCTTGCGAATCCAGCGTGGAATTTCAGCACCGGTACCATCAGCAAAGCGAATCAGGTTGCTGGAATTGGTAATTGGCATGATGCCTGGCGCAACCGGAATATCGATTCCTGCTTTCTGGATACGATCTACAAAGTAAAAGTAAGCATCTGGATTGAAGAAGAACTGGGTTAAAGCAGCATTGGCACCGGCCTGAACTTTTTCAACAAAGTGCTGAATGTCTTTGTCAAAGCTTTCTGCCTGTGGATGCATTTCCGGATAAGCTGCGACTTCAATTTTAAAATGATCGCCTGAATGTTCGCGGATAAAGCGAACCAGATCAGCTGCATAAGGTAATTCACCCAAACCCACTTGGCCTGAAGGCAAGTCACCACGCAGGGCAACAATACGGTTAATGCCTTGAGATTTGTACAGGTCTAGAAGTTCAGCAATACGTGCTTTGTCATCGCCAATACAAGACAAGTGAGGGGCAACAGGTGCGCCTTTGCCATTAAAGTCATTGATAGTAGACAGGGTGCGTTCACGAGTGGAACCACCAGCACCATAGGTCACAGAGAAGAACTCTGGATTTAAGAGTTGTAGCTCTTGATGCACAACTTTGAGTTTTTCCGCACCTACATCAGTTTTGGTCGGGAAGAATTCAAATGAAATTGGAATCTGTTTAGACATGTTCAAATCCTTTTTACTTATCACCCTCTCCCTGACCTCTCCCAAAGGGAGAGGAGAATTCATTACTGAATTATACAGGGTTTAAGCCCATATTTTTTTCACTTGAAGTCATTAAAACTTCATTGAAAATAATTTGGATGGTCACCCTCTCCCTAAGGGAGAGGGATGGGGTGAGGGGTATTAATATTTATAAGCATCAGATTTGAATGGACCTTCAACTTGAACGCCTAAGTAATCCGCTTGTTCTTGAGTCAGTTGAGTCAAGACACCACCGAAACCAGCAACCATCGCAGCAGCAACTTCTTCATCTAATTTCTTAGGAAGAAGTTCTACACGAATTTGTGCAGCTTTTTCAGATTCTGGAAGATCAGCAAATTTCTCAGCGAATAAATGCATTTGACCCAATACCTGGTTGGCAAATGAACCATCCATAATACGTGATGGGTGACCAGTCGCATTACCAAGGTTCACCAAACGGCCTTCAGAAAGAAGGATCAGGTAATCATTTTCATTTTCTGAACGATACACCTGGTGTACTTGAGGTTTAACTTCAACCCACTTGTAGCCACGTAGGTAAGCTGTATCAATTTCAGTATCAAAGTGACCGATGTTACAAACAACTGCGCCAGCTTTTAATGAATCAAGCATTGCAGCGTCACATACGTGGTAGTTACCAGTTGTAGTTACGATAAGGTCAGTGTTTTGAAGAAGGTCAACATTGATGTCTTCTTTCTTGCCAGTTTGCACGCCATTTTTGTATGGAGATACAACTTCGTAACCGTCCATGCATGCTTGCATTGCGCAGATTGGATCAACTTCAGTTACGCGTACAATCATGCCTTCTTGACGAAGGGATTGCGCAGAACCTTTACCTACGTCACCATAACCGATCACAAGTGCACGACGGCCAGATAAAAGCATATCTGTACCACGTTTGATTGCATCGTTCAGTGAGTGACGGCAACCGTATTTGTTGTCGTTTTTAGACTTGGTTACTGAATCGTTTACGTTGATTGCAGGAACTTTTAAAGTGCCATCACGAAGCATTTCGTACAGACGTTGAACACCTGTCGTTGTTTCTTCAGTTACACCGTGAATTTTTGCAATCACTTCTGGATATTTTTCATGAACAAGTAGCGTTAAGTCACCGCCATCGTCAAGAATCATGTTGGCATCCCAAGGCGTGCCATTTACATTGATTTGTTGTTCAAGACACCACATGTATTCTTCTTCAGTTTCGCCTTTCCAAGCAAATACAGGAATGCCCGCAGCAGCGATTGCAGCAGCAGCATGGTCTTGAGTCGAGAAGATGTTACATGAAGTCCAGCGAACTTCTGCACCCAATTCAACCAGCGTTTCAATTAAAACGGCAGTTTGAATGGTCATGTGGATACAGCCGAGAATTTTCGCGCCTGCAAGCGGTTTTGCTGCCGAGTAGCGTTTACGCAGACCCATTAGGGCTGGCATTTCAGCTTCAGCAAGTTTGATTTCTTTACGGCCGTAATCAGCAAGTGAAATATCAGCAACTTTGTAATCTGTAAATGAAGCAGTAACCGCGTTCATCAGGATCTCCTAGGAAAAAATAGATTGGATCGTTCTGTTCGCGGATGCCGTTGTTGATCAGAACGAATGTCTGACCGATGGTCGAGCCTAGCGATTTTACATTTAGTGCCTGTAAAACGTCGCAGCATCCCTCGACTAGCGCAGTATTGTACTTGGAAATTGATTTTGTTCCAATCCTAAATTGATTAATATCTGACTAATAAGAAAATTTTGAGAATAAACTATGACTGATGGTTTTGAGTATGCAATCAAAGACTGGGCTGAAATTAAGGATAATTATGAGAATGGCAATTTAATTATTGGTAATGGGGCGAGTGTTGCTTTGCATCAAAAATTTCGTTTTGATTCTTTAAAAGAAGAGGCTGAAAAATTAAGACTTTTTAATGATGATATATCTAAACTTTTTATTGAGTTTGATACATCTGATTTTGAATTAATTTTACGATTGGTTTGGCATGCGAAGTTAATAAATAAGCATTTGGGAATAGTTGATCAAAAACTTGATTCAGCTTACGAAAATATAAAACAAGCTCTTATTAAAGTGGTGAAGGAAGTTCATTGTGAACATTCTGATATCGCGGATCAATTACCTCAGCTATATCAATTTACAAAACAATTTAGAACAGTAGTCTCCCTTAATTACGATTTAATCCTGTATTGGATTTTAATGTATGGAAATAGAAATGAAGATGGGCATAGATTTAAAGATTGTTTTCAAGGTAGCGGGTTATTTAGAAATAATTGGCAAGATTTGAGAAATCCTATTCGTAAGGAAAAAGAAGTAACTTTGAGTCTTTATCAACATGGTAATTTATCTATTTTCAGAGATGCAAAAAATACCGAAACTAAAGTTCAAAGAGGGGATTTTGAGGGTTTGTTAGAAGTTATTACTTCACAATGGGAAGATAATAAAATTCCTTTATTTGTTGCCGAGGGTACGGGAACTAAAAAGCTTGAATCTATAAAAAGTAGTTCCTATTTGAGTACTATTTTCTATGAAGTTCTACCAGATTTAATAACTCAAAAAGCTAATTTAGTCATTTATGGCTGGAGCTTAGGCAAGCAGGAATCACATTTGGTAAAGCAGATATTTAAGAATAAACAATCAGGTAAGGTGGCTATTTCTATATTTCAAAATAATCAGGAAGAGTGCCATCGAATTTATCGGCTTATAAAAAATGAAAAAGTAGCTCCAAATATCGAAATAGAATTTTTTGACAGCCAAAGTTCAGGTTGTTGGAATAATCCTTAAAAAAAAAGCCCATCATCTGATGGGCTTTTTTTTACTTATTTAGCTTCAGCAGCATCTGCTTTTTGAGTCCAGAACTCAGCCTGTTCTTCATTGCCATCTACGCCTAAACCATTGGCATAAATAAATGCAAGATCACGCATCGCCTGAACTTCGCCCCATTCCGCAGCCTGTTTTACCAAAGCAATCGATTTTTCGACGTCTTTTTCAATTACATCGCCACGACGGTAAAAACCTGCCAGCTCCAAAGTCGCAGCAGGGTGCTTCTCGATATTGGCCTTGCTTAACCAGTAATAGGCTAACTCAAAGTGAGCTTTGGATTCTTCAGGATCTTTTTCTGCTAACTCTTTGGCATAAACGGTATAACCTTCACCTAACCAGTACATTGCATCCACCAGCCCGCCGTTGGCAGCTTTCAACGCCCATTCTTCAGCAAGAATGATGTCATCATCATGCTCGCTTTGCATATACAGTTCAGCCAGTTCAAATTGCGCTTCAGCATTGCCGGCTAAGGCAAGATTGGTCAGGGCAGCAGGGGGAGAAACACGCTGGGTCATATCAACATCTCAAAAATATTGTGTGTAGACTAAAAGGTTTAAAGCAAAAAAGCCAATCCGAAAGTCAGCTTTTTAAAGAGATTGGTCAATCAAATGATTAGATCAAGCAAAGAATCCCTGAGATCGAGGCGATGAACACACAGAACATTACGATCACTTTAATTCTACTTGCCAGATAACTCAGGCTTAAGCCGACCACCAGTGCTGCAAAAGTCAGACTACCCAGCCAGTAACTGATCATATTGCTGATAGCTCCTGTACACAGGCACAGAATCAGGGCGAGTATGAGCAATACCCAACCGAGAATAGTCGCAAGTTGTGTTTTTGCAGGGTTGAGTTCTGTGTCAAAAATTTGTTTTTGATGTTTGGACATCGACGTTGCAAGCGCAAAGAAACCCAGTGAAGTTAAAGCCCAAATCAGTAAGAAAAACATCATGACTGATTCTCCTTGAGAGCAACCTTGGCTTTTTTAGGCGACAAGCCTTTATGGTTTTTCACTTTTTTAAATGAAAACCAGAACAAGATCGCAAGCACCCACATCGCTAGATCAAAAGAAGCAATGACCCATTGACCATGCATAATGGTGTTCCAGATCGCCTGACCGCCGGTCAGAAAATTGACGATTGGGAGCAAGGCAAATGTCCCAGTTGCAAGCATGAGAAGCTCTAGCCAAGCTTGTCGATGACTGCGAATCATGGCATACAGCAACGTCAGCAACCAGACAATAAAGAAGCTACGAATTTCCCAGTTCAGACGCATCTCCATGTCTGCCGGAATAAAACGGTTGGCATAGAAATAGGCAGCACAGGCAACAGGTAAACCAATAATGGCAGCGATATTGGTGACTTCCACAAGACGATAACCAAACGATTTATAGCCTTGTTTCTGTTGCTGTGGTGCACGTTTGACACACCATAGAATCAAGCCGGTGGCAATCATCAAGGTACCCACCACACCTGACATGAACAATAACCAGCGTAACGCCAGATCTACACCACGTGCTTCATGCAATGTGGTGAATACATTATAAATACCATTTGCGATTGAAGGCATTTTCAGTGTGGTTTGATCTGGCTTTAATTCACCTGTTACGCCATTAAAAGCAAGGCTCGGATAAACATTGCGATAAGCTACGCTGACTCCGTTTAAGGCACGAAGCTCAATTTCTGCTTTTACGGTATTTGGCTGGATAATAGTTATCATACCCACCGGATTATTTTTCCATTCTTTTTCGGCTGTTGCCAAGATCGGAGCTAGATCGGTTAACGGTGCAGGAGGTGCAGCTTGCATTTCATCACGAGAGCGGCGACCTTCACTGCGTGCAGACATTTCACCGCGCTCGCCACGATTTTCTCTCTCAGCTTGCGGTCGACGTTTTTTGCTCTCACTATGGGTTTCACGGGATTCAGCCTGAATACTGTTGTCTTGAACCAAACTCTTACGTTGATCCTGAAGGAAAGCACCACGATTTTCATAAATCTGGTTTACGCCCCAGGGCATGAGGGTAAAAAGCAATAATAATAAGCCACTGAAGGTAATCATGATGTGAAAGGGCAGGGCAAATACCGCAGTAGCATTGTGTGCATCCAACCATGAACGCTGACCTTTGCCGGGACGGAAAGTAAAAAAATCCTTGAAAATTTTCTTATGGGTAATGACACCGCTGATGATTGCCACCAGCATGAGCAGGGTCGCAACGCCGACAATCCAGCGTGCCCAGATCCTTGGCAAACCATATAATTCAAAGTGGAAACGGTATAAGAATGAACCGCCACGTGTTTCACGCGCTTGCAAAACTTCCCCCGTGGTGCTGTCAATCGTCACGCGGGTACCGCCACGACGGGCACGCGGATCTTCGCTGGCACTACGAATAGTCAGGGTGGTAGTGTTTTGGCGTGAGTTAGGAAGCTGGATTGCCCAGCTGCCAGCATCCGGATGGTGCTGTTGCAGATAAGCCAGTGCCACACGGGTTTGTTCGATTTGAGTCTTTGGTGGAACTGATTGATGAAATTCCGGTTTCATCCAGACGGTAATTTCGTTCTGGAAAAAGCTTAAGGTTCCGGTCAAGAAAATCGCATATAAAAGCCAGCCTAAAATCAGACTGGCCCAAGTATGCAACCACGACATCGACTGGCGTGGACCTTCGGGTTTTGCATCTACTCTCATCTCAATTTCCTAAAAGCTTATAGGCGATATAGAGTAAAACACCGGGAATCGCGATCCCGAGCGTAGCTTTGAGCGTCTTATTCACAATAAATACCCAGATAAATGCAGCAGCATTCAAGCTAAAGCCAATCAGGGTGGCGGACATGGCTGCACTGCTTCCACTGTCGATAAAAAGCTGGGCAATCAAGATCGTTGCCAGTGTAGCCAGTAGATAACCGCCAGCACCCGCCAGAATAAAGCGATATAAAATCATCCCACGATAAGCCAGCATATTTGCTTTGACTTTATTTTTGCTTGATGGTTTCGGTGCAGTAACTGTTCCAGTCGCTATGGCTTGCATATTCGGACTATTCATCATCGAAAATTCTATTTACAAACTTATGAATTAATTAATGATAATGATAACAATTATTGTTTAGATTTTAAATATGGGTTGTTGAACTATTTATATGAAAAATAAGTAAAACTGGAAGTTAGGTTAAAAAAGAGAGGGGGAAGGGAATTAAAAAAGATCAAAATGTAAGGCTTGAAAATAAAAACAGCGGCTCGAAGGCCGCTGTCTAAACTTCATTTATTCACGATTAGTCTTGCTGAATACCTGCAACCACCCAGTCCTGATTTGAACCTGCTGGTTTGGTGAAATGCCAGATTTCTGCGAACGGTTGCGGCAAGCTGTTTAAGTCTTCGCTTACCGTACCTGTAAAGCGTACGCTGACAATATACTGGCCATTGTCAGTCGATGAGTCGACGACCATCGCATTCAGATTTGAAAACTCGGCAACATCCTGATCCTGATTGCTCATGATGTCGTTATACATTGACTGATAAAGTTCAGGAGTCAGATAACGCTGAATTTCAGAAATGTTGCTTGCTGTATTCATGGACTGAATATGGTTAAAACGCTGACGCGCTACACGCAAGAATGCTGCAGGTTCAGTACCATCCGGTAACTGGCTGCCACTTTGGGTATAAGCTGCACCAAAAGGCGCGTTATTTACCGGAGCAGAACCGAACGGAGCATTGTTGCTTGACGTTTGACCACCCACATTCTGACCAAAAATATTGGTACTGTCACCACCGCGAGGTGCAGTCGGTGCCTGACCAAAAGGTGCTGTATTACCAGCACCGCTATTTGGTGCGTATGGGTTAGAAGCTACTTTTTTTTTTGCGCCCATCTTACGGAAAATGAAGAAGGCAACAGCAGCAGCAAGAAGGATCCAGATCCAGCCTGGAATACCACCTTTTTCCTCTTCGGCTTGAGCAGCCTGAGCTTCAGATGCTGCTACACTTTGATCATCCGCCAAGGCATTGGCAGCAACTGCACCAATCGCAGCACCGGCTACACCCGCGGCAACCATGCCGCCGACACCCGGACCGGATTTTTGCTGGGTTGCAGCACCGGCAACTGGCGCTTGTTGAGCAGGCGCAGCTTGACGAGGTTGTTGATAAGATTGAGTAGGTTGTGCAGAACGTTGCATGCCGTGACTTTTACCGCCACCGGCACGTTTTGCTTCAGCTGCAAAAGGCGCAACCAATAAAACTGCTGTCAAGATACCTGTGATCAAACCGCGCTGTCGAACTTCCATTCATTTTTCCTATGAGAATAAAACCTGTTTGTACAGTCTATTTATATAGGCTTTGTGTGGAATTTCAATCAAAAATCTGTATTTTTTTGCTCTTTGTACGAAATGAGCCGGTTTACAGTTAATTGAGTTCATCACTCAGCGCCATTGCCTCGCTCAAGGCTTCATGTAAACGCGCAACTGCAATAATTTGCACGCCCTCGATGGATTTTTGCGGTGCATTGCCGCGAGGGACAATAATGTATTTAAAACCATGTTTAATCGCTTCTTTTAGCCGTTCCTGACCGTTCGGCACAGGGCGAATCTCTCCAGACAGTCCGACTTCCCCAAAAACCGCCAGCTGTTGCGGTAAGGCTTTGCCACGAATGCTGGAAGCGCAGGCGAGAAGTACCGCCAGATCCGAACCTGTTTCGGTAATTTTCAATCCACCGACAATATTGACATACACATCCTGGCCGGAGGTTTGCACACCACCATGCCGATGCATGACTGCAAGGAGCATATTTAGACGGTTCTGATCCAAACCAAGCGCTACGCGTCGTGGCTGACCATGCGCATCATCGACCAGTGCCTGAACCTCAACCAGTAGCGGGCGCGTACCTTCGCGGCTGATCATTACAATCGAACCGGGAATCGCTTCATCATAACGGCTTAAAAAGATGGCTGAAGGATTGGACACTTCGCGCAGACCTTTATCGGTCATGCCGAACACACCGAGCTCATTGACCGCACCAAAACGGTTTTTGACCGCTCGGATCATCCGGTAACGTGAATCCGACTGGCCTTCAAAATACAGCACACAGTCCACCATATGTTCCAGTACACGTGGGCCGGCCAGTGCGCCTTCTTTGGTTACATGACCGACCAGAAACAAAGACGTGCCACTATTTTTGGCAAAACGGGTCAACAAGGCCGCTGATTCACGAATTTGTGAGACACCACCTGGTGCAGATTGTAAGGTCTCGGTGTACAGGGTTTGAATAGAGTCTAGAATAGCCACCGCAGGGCGTTGTTGGGCCAATACTTCACAAATACGTTCAACACAGGTTTCGGCCATAACTTTGAGCTGATCGGTCGGCAGATCCAGACGCTGGGCACGTAGCGCGACCTGAGACAAGGATTCTTCACCGGTGACATATAAGGCCGAATTTTTGGCAGAAGCCATGTGCGCGGCTGTTTGCAGCAAAATAGTCGATTTACCAATTCCGGGATCACCGCCAATCAGAACGACGGAACCTGTTACCAGTCCGCCACCCAGAACCCGGTCAAATTCATTGATCCCCGTCGGCAGACGGGTTTCATGAGAGACTGAGACCTGATTTAAAGTCGTGATGCTGGACGCCTGGCCTGCGTATCCACCACCAATTTTTGGCTGTGCACGATGCGTTACTGCCGGTGCAATGGTCACCTCAACCAGGCTGTTCCATTCCCCGCATTCAGAACACTGCCCCGACCATTTTGGATGATCGGCACCACATTGTTCACAACGATACACACTTTTTGCTTTAGCCATATTTGAAGATGAAGCGATTGAAATTGAGTGACAGCATAGCGGTGAATGCCATCGAAAACCAAGTCTTTCACCTGAAAAATCATGGTTTTTACGACAAGTCTTGTCGTTTTTATTTATGCTGATTTGAATGCTGTGCGTCAACGCCGTCTATAATGCCCATCTTGTTATGCTGGAATGGAACAGATCTTGTCACAATTGCTCAAACATATTGATGCGATCGCACGTGAAAAAAACCGTGATGTGTTATTTGTGCATTTTGATCATTATGTACATCCAGATCGGGATGCAAACTCGGTTCGCCAAATGTTAATCGGCTGGCTAGAGCAACAGGGGATTGTGTATATGCCGTGTTTAGGTGTGGATCAAACCGTCCATAGTGAAATCTACCTGGGTGGGCTTTATCTGGATGTACCTTTTGATCTGCATCATAAAACCTATCAAAAACTGAGTGAGTATCTGGAAGATGAACAGGGCAATATGAAAATTGAAGGCATTCAGTTTTTTGTTCTTTCTTTGGCTCTGGCGCTTGAACTCGAGTCTGATAGCAAAGTACCACAATGGGGTGGTTTGCGTTGCTAAATTTTCATAATGAAAAATGGAAAAGATTAAGCAGAAAAAGCCACGATTGACGTGGCTCTTTACTATTTAAGTTGAGTAATTAAATAGCTTATCAATTAATAAAGTTCACCAGATTTACGTCTTGCAATAAAGTCTTTCGATTCCTTGGCAATCACTCCGGATAAAAGCAATAGTGCAATTAAGTTTGGAACCGCCATGAGCCCATTAAAGGTATCGGCGAAGAGCCAAACCAGATCAAGGGTCGCCACACAGCCAATAAATACCGAAGCGATATAAATAATGCGATAGGGCAGCACAAACTTCTCACCGAGCAAATAAGTGGCACATTTCTCGCCATAGTAGCTCCAACCCAAGATGGTGGAATAAGCAAAGAAAATAATCCCGAGGGTCACAATCCAGCCGCCGATCCCAGGCAACAGTTTGTCAAACGCGCTGATGGTCAATACTGCGCCGGTCTGGTCACCGAATGAGTTGCCGGCCATGATATAACCCATCACCAGTACAATACCGGTAATCGAACAGACGATAATCGTATCAATAAAGGTACCAGTCATAGACACCAGACCTTGACGGGCCGGATGATCGGTTTTCGCTGCTGCGGCCGCAATCGGTGCAGAACCCATACCGGCTTCGTTGGAGAATACTCCACGCGCTACACCATAACGAATCGCTGCGCCAATCGCACCACCTACAGCAGCCTCACCGGTAAAGGCATAGGTAAAGATCATTTTCAGGGCTGGAGCGACTAACTCCAGATTGTTGATGATAATCGTCACTCCCCCTGCAACATAGCCCAGGGCCATAACTGGAACAATTACTGAAGAAGCGCGAGAAATGGTTTGAATTCCGCCGAGAATCACCAGTGCTGAAAAGGCGGTAATGACGATACCGGTCATCCAGGTTTCGATGCCCAAGCTGTTTTCAACCGCCAGTGCTACAGTATTCGACTGTACTGAACTGCCGATTCCAAAAGAAGCCAGTGTCCCGAACAAGGCAAAAATCAGTGCCAGCCATTTCCATTTCAGACCACGCTCGATGTAGTACATCGGACCACCCGACATTTCACCTTTTTCATTTTTGACTCGGTATTTGACTGCCAGAACACCTTCGCCATATTTGGTGGCCATACCAAACAGGGCGGTCATCCACATCCAGAACACGGCGCCCGGACCCCCGAGGACACAGGCAGTGGCTACGCCGGCAATATTACCGGTACCAATCGTGGCAGAGAGTGCGGTCATCAATGAGGCGAATTGGGAAATGTCCCCTGAATGGTCAGGGTGCTTGCCAAAGACCTGTTTAAAGGCTAAAGGCAACATGCGGAACTGCCAGAACAATAAACGAAAGGTAAGGAAGATCCCGGTACCAACAATTAGTACCAGCATATAAGGGCCCCAGACCCAGCCGCTTAAAGTTTCCATTAAACTTTGTAAATTTTGCATAAAATTCTTCTTATTGATCCATGTCTGTGTAGTTCGAGGTATTGATTAAAAAGCAATTGCTATGCCAGATACATTCATCCTGAATGCATAAATTGACTGAATAGTGTTCTATTTTTTACACAGTTTTAAAAATTTGACAAGAAATTACTGGAATATCACAGGTCAAAAATAAAGCAGAAGTGTAACCGTAGAGCGATATAAGAAAAATAAATTAACTTCTTCAATTAATCAGGAAATACAAATGATGCAAATTTTATTTTTGTATTCAGCATTTTTTACGTTAATTTGTCGCGAGTAAAACTCAAAGTTGTAATTAATAATGTCAGAAAAACATAACAATTCGTCGGCAGAGCACGGTGAATTAAAGCGGAGTTTGTCCAATCGGCACCTACAGTTAATTGCCATTGGGGGCGCCATCGGAACCGGCCTGTTTATGGGTTCGGGTAAAACCATCAGTCTCGCAGGTCCTTCGATTCTGGTGATCTATATGATCATCGGTTTTATGGTCTTTCTGGTGATGCGTGCATTGGGTGAGTTGTTGCTCTCCAATTTACAATATAAATCATTTATTGATTTTGCCACGGATCTGATCGGGCCTTGGGCCGGATACTTTGTTGGCTGGACCTACTGGCTGTGCTGGATCACCATCGGGATTGCAGATCTGTCAGCCATTATTTATTATCTGCAATTCTTCAATAATGGTTTGCCCTTTAGCCCTGAAGAAGGCGTCATGATCAGTGTTGCCGCGATTGTGTTTATCATGGGGCTGAATCTGGTCACGGTAAAACTGTTTGGTGAAATGGAATTCTGGTTTGCCCTGGTCAAAATTATCGCCATTGTGGTGCTGATTGCTGTTGGTCTGTGGATGGTGTTTACTGGCTTTACCAATGATGTTGGTACGGTCGCATCCTTTAGTCATATCTGGGAGCATGGCGGTTTGTTCCCAACGGGTGCCATGGGCTTCCTGGCCGGTTTCCAGATTGCCATCTTTGCCTTTGTGGGGGTGGAACTGGTGGGGACTACCGCGGCTGAAACCAAAGATCCGGAAAAGAACCTGCCAAAAGCGGTGAACTCTATTCCGATCCGTATCATTATTTTCTATGTATTGGCACTGCTCATTGTGATGTCAGTAACTCCATGGAACCAGATTGACCCGAATGTTTCGCCCTTTGTAAACCTGTTCAGTCAGGCTGGCATTGCAGCGGCTGCGATTATCATGAACCTGGTGGTATTGTCCTCGGTGATGTCATCGATGAACAGTGGCGTATTCTCGACCAGCCGTATGCTGTTTGGTCTGTCGCGTGAAGAGCAGGCACCGGTTGCCTTTGGTCGCTTGAACCGTCGCGCAGTGCCTGCAAATGCCCTGTATTTTTCTGCCGTGTGTTTGTTGCTGGGTGCAGCACTTCAGTATTTTGTTCCGGATACCGTTCGGGCCTTTACCTTGGCAACGACTTTATCCACGATTCTGTTTATTTGTGTCTGGATCATCATTATCTGGAGCTATATCGTGTATTACAAAACACGTCCAGAACTACATGCAAAGTCAACTTTTAAGTTGCCAGGTGGTTTAGTGACTTGTTGGGTCGTGATTATTTTCTTCCTAAGCATGATCGTGGTCTTGGCGCTGGAAGAGGATACCCGCCAGGCACTGATGATCAGTCCGATCTGGTTTATCCTGTTAATCATTGGCTATTTTGGTTTCTATAAACAGAAACATAAATAAACCTTATCAATAAAAACGTCAGCGATCTGCTGGCGTTTTTTTTTGTCTAAAGATACTCTCTAGCGTTTAACGCTTGGGTCATGCCGAATGATCGCGTTATACTTCATCGAAACTATTACATTAGGTGGTCAGATGCGCCAAGTCATTTGCTACATCAGTATCTTAGCGACAGGTCTTGTTCTTGCAGGTTGTGGACAGTCAGGTGCTTTGCACTTGCCGAATGATCCGAATTACGACAAGCGTGCCAAGTATCTGTTATACAAAAATACTGAAACTGAGCCTAAAGCGTCCGATGAAAAACGCGAGGCACCCGTGCAACAACAGTTTGCTGCACCTACAGATTCAGACGTTAAAACCACACCATAACGCTTTCACAGAAAGGATACCTTCATGAGTTTCACCCGCATTAATGGGGTATTGCACGCTGAGCAATGTTCATTACAACAGCTCGCGGAGCAATTCGGCACACCACTCTATGTTTATTCTAAAGCCACTTTGGAAAAGCATTTTTTAGATATGGACCGTGCTTTTGATTTTATCGACCATCAAATCTGTTTTGCGGTAAAGTCCAACTCTAATCTTGCGGTATTGAATGTATTGGCCAAACAGGGTGCCGGTTTTGATATTGTGACCGGTGGTGAATTGGCGCGTGTGCTGAAAGCCGGTGGTGATGCATCGAAAATCGTATTTTCGGGCTTGGGTAAATCTGAAGCGGATATCAAAAAAGCGTTGGAAGTCGGCATTGCCTGTTTCAACGTGGAATCTTATGCCGAGCTGGATCGTATCCAGAAGGTTGCGGCTGAATTAAATATCAAAGCGCCGATTTCATTACGTGTGAATCCTGATGTCGATGCCAAAACCCATCCTTATATTTCAACCGGCTTAAAAGAAAATAAATTCGGTATTCCGTCTGATAGCGTGTTTGAAACTTATCAATATGCAGCGTCATTGCCAAATCTGGATGTGGTTGGGATTGACTGCCATATCGGTTCACAGCTGACTGAAACCCAGCCATTTGTGGATGCACTGGATCGTGTCATTGTGATGATCGACCAGTTAAAAGAGCTGGGCATTCACCTCAAACACATCGATATCGGCGGTGGTCTGGGTGTGACGTATAAAGATGAAACCCCGCCGTCGGTTGAAGAATATGCCAATGCGCTACGTCCAGCTTTAGAAAAATTGGGCTTGAAAGTGTATATGGAACCGGGACGTAGTATCTCTGCCAATGCAGGTGTGCTGCTGACTAAAGTGGATCTATTAAAACCAACGAATCACCGTAATTTCGCGATTATTGATGCTGCGATGAATGACCTGATTCGTCCTGCTTTATATGAAGCATGGATGGACATTCAATCTGTTACACCTCGTACCGATATCGAAACGAAAGAATGGGATGTCGTGGGTGCAATTTGTGAAACTGGTGATTTCCTGGGTAAAGAGCGCGAGCTTGCGATCAAGGAAAATGATGTGCTGGCTGTACTTGGCGCTGGTGCATACGGTTTTGTGATGAGCTCAAACTACAACAGCCGTGGTCGTGCTGCTGAAGTAATGGTCGACGCTGATCAGGCGCATTTGATTCGTGAACGTGAAACGATTGAATCACTCTGGGAACGTGAGCGTTTATTGCCTTAAGGATAAATCAGGATGTTATTAGAATTTACCAAGATGCATGGTCTGGGCAATGACTTTATGGTGGTTGACCTGATCAGCCAGCGTGCTTATTTAGACACTTTGACCATTCAGCGTTTGGCCAACCGTAACTTCGGCATTGGTTTTGATCAACTCTTGGTGGTTGAGCCACCCGATGTGCCAAGTGCAGACTTTAAATACCGGATTTTTAATGCCGATGGTTCGGAAGTGGAGCAATGTGGCAATGGCGTGCGCTGTTTTGCCAAATTTGTACATGATCGTCAGCTCACCACCAAAACCAAAATCAAGGTGCAAACCAAATCTGGTATTGTTGAGCCGGAATTGGGTGCGAATGGCTGGGTACGGGTCAATATGGGTTATCCAAAATTTTTGCCTCAGGAAATTCCATTTGTAGCTGATGCGCCGGAGAGCCTGTATGACATCGATCTTGCTGGCGGTGAAAAGCTGACCATTGATGTGGTCAATATGGGGAATCCACATGCGGTGACAATCGTACCGGATGTGATTGCTGCCGATGTCGCACGTATTGGTCCACAAGTTGAATCACATGCGCGCTTCCCGGCACGAGTCAATGCTGGCTTTATGCAGATTATTGATGAAAAACATGCACGTTTACGTGTGTACGAGCGTGGTGTAGGCGAGACCTTAGCTTGTGGTACAGGTGCCTGTGCTGCCGCAATTTCAGGTATGCGTCGTGGTCTGCTGTCGAGTAAAGTCGAAGTTGAACTGGCAGGCGGCAAGCTGCAAATTGAATGGAAAGAAGGTGATGTGGTCTGGATGACCGGACCAACGGCGACCGTATATGAAGGACGTCTGGATTTACGTTATTTCCAGGGTTAAGCTTGGTTCCGCTTGAGAAAAAAGCACTGTCTGATCGATGGTGCTTTTTTTATGCTAGGATGGGAAAAACCGTAGAATTTGACCGAGATGAATACGCTTGTTTTCCTGCCGGGTGCTTCAGGAAGCCAGCACTTTTGGCAGCCATTAAGGGCAGCATTAACCAAATATCCAGATCAGCAAGTCATTGCCTATCCGGGCTTTGATGGCGTAGCACCAAATTTGGCCATTCAAAACCTGTATGATCTGCAAGAATTCGTGAAAGAAAAAATTGAGGATGATTCCATTCTGATTGCCCAGTCTATGGGCGGTGTCTTGGCCGTTGGGTTGGCACTTAAGCATCCACAGAAAGTCAAAGGGCTGGTATTGTTGGCGACATCTGGTGGTCTGAATTTAAAAACTTTTCATTGTGCAGACTGGCGAACAGATTATCGTGAACTGTTTAAAACAGCGCCGGACTGGTTTGAACAAGACCAAACTGAATTTAGCCGCGTTCAGCTCGCAAGTCTGGACGTTCCGATCTTGCTGATCTGGGGCGATCATGATCCTTTAAGTACTGTTCAGCTTGGACAATACTTGGCAGGAATTTTTAAAAATGCAAAATTGCATATTATCCAAGGTGGAGATCATTTCTTTGCCAATACGCATGCAGATCAGGTTGCAATGCTGATTCAAGATTATTTGGAGCAACTCTAAATGGAGCAAGCAGTGATTGTCCCACCTCAACTCTTGCTCAATATGTGGCTGAAAGAACGTGAAATCCAAAACCAGTCCAAACATACCTTGCAAGCCTATGAACGTGATGTCTCGGATTTTTTAGAGTTTTGCCAGCGTGAGCAGCTCAATTTAAACGATGTGGAAGCCACCGATTTACGCCAGTTTCTGGCTGAAAAAGTTGAACAGCATCAGCTCAGTCCTAGCAGCCTGCAACGTATGCTTTCGGCTATTCGCCAGTTTATGAAATGGGCCGAGCAGGCTCAGCATATGGCTTTTAATCCGGCGGATGATTTTCAGTTAAAACGTCAATCGCGTCCTTTGCCGGGCATGGTGGATATTGAAACAGTCAACCAGATTATTGATCAGCCTGCGCCCGAAAATGAAATACAGCAGCAAATGTGGCTCCGGGACAAAGCGATTTTGGAATTGCTTTATTCGAGTGGGTTGCGTCTGGCAGAACTGCAAAGCCTGAGAATTAAAGATATTGATTTCAACCGGCAGTTATTACGCATTACTGGTAAAGGCAATAAAACCCGGATTGTGCCTTTTGGCTCCAAGGCCAAAGACAGCGTGATGGCCTGGTTGCAAGTCTATCCCTTATGGAATGGTGATTTTGTGCCGGAGGCGAATGTATTTATTACCCAGAAAGGCAATCCGCTCGGTGCAAGACAAATTGAAAATCGGGTCAAGTTTCAGGCACAGCGCGCAGGCGTCAATGTCGATCTGCATCCACATTTATTAAGACATTGTTTTGCCAGTCATATGTTGTCGAATAGCCGGGACTTACGAGCCGTGCAGGAAATGCTGGGTCACAGCAATTTAACCACCACGCAAATTTACACCCATGTCGATTTTGATCATCTGGCCCAGATTTATGATCAGGCCCATCCACGTGCACAACATAAAGAAGAATGATCATGTGCGAAGTGTTATAGAATAAAAATCATGAAAATTGTATTTTTGGCACAAAACTTTCATATATAAACCTTAAAATGGAATTGAACTGAACATTGGCGTTCGGGTAAGCATTTCACTATTGTCTTATTCGTTAAATGCGCCATTTCAGGTATAACAATAACTAGTATTTAATATTTAAAATGAAATATTGCTGAGCAGCGTCTCAGCATTTGACCGATGGGAGGTGACATGGACACACTGGTAATTGCAGATATAGAGCAAAAATATGCACAGTTAAGTGAAGCTCAAAAAGAAATGTTTGCAGGTTATGGTTTGCGACAAATCAAGCATTTTGTGGACATTAGCTTACCCAATCTTGAAGCGACCTTACCCGAAGGCGCCATCATTCAAGGGATTAATGCCGATGGAAAAGTTCAGGCCTTTAATGCGGCGACTAGGCAATACTATTTATGGATTTCTGATTTGCAATGGCAATTGTCGAATCGTGCGACCCAGGCAGTCGATTTAAAAGAAGATGCGATTGCAATTTGGCAAATTTTTGAATTGGCAGACTATGAGCTGGTAGATTTAAGCCATGTACATCGTGATTTTTTAGCACAAGAAACTGAGTAAATTCTGAAGCATCCACATAACATAAAAATAAGATTCAGTCCTGTGATTTGGCTTTGCTCAAGAGGAAAAGGTTGTCTTCTATAGGCAACCTTTTCTTATAGTAGAACTTTCAATCTATGCGCTTGCAGCACATGTTATGGTTTAAGCAAGCATACGATTATGCAAATCTTAAATTAAGAACATAGCGTCGTTGTCTAAAATCAGTTTGCCTATAAATCTTCTAAAGGCAGCTGGAAACTCTGTTTAATAATCTGACTCGGTAAATCTGTTTTGACACTGGTAATACCATTTTTTTTGGTCAGATGGGTCGACTGAAATTTACGGTAACTTTCCAGATCAGGCACCACAACTTTCAACATGGCATCGCTCTCTCCCAAAATAATGTAGCACTCCATCACTTGCGGCAATTCTTTCATCGCCTCAATAAAGGTATCAATGGTTTCGGCATCCTGACCGACCAGCCAGATGCGCGAAAATAAAATCAGCTGAAAACCAATTTTTTGTTGGTCGACAATAGTCGTGTAATTCTGAATCACGCCTGCATCTTCCAGCAATTTCACCCGGCGTAAACAGGATGAAGGTGAAAGTCCGATTTCACGTGCCAGATCATTATTCTGAATACGGCCATTGGCCTGTAAATGTCGAATGATATTTTTATCAATTCGATCAAGCTTTACCCGCACAGACTTGGTGGATATTTTCATAAATTAGAATAATATTCGAAAAATAATACTTATTATAAAATAAAATGAAAGCCAATTTTGTAAAAAATCGCAGATACTTATTTCACTTTCTGGAGTTTGAAAGGAAAAGGAAATGTCTGTATTTGTACTCTTTGCACTGACCGTGCTTCCCCTAATTTTTACGCCTGGACCCGATATGTTATTTATCCTGTCTCAAGTGATGGGTAAAGATGCAAAAGCAGGCATGATGGCAACCTTAGGGGTGTGTTGCGGTTATCTGGTGCATTCTATTCTGGTGGCACTCGGGATTGCGGCTATTATTGTCTCTTTTCCGGTGCTGTTTGAAACGATTCGCTGGCTCGGGATTGCTTATCTGCTGTATCTGGCCTTTGGTTTGCTCAAATCGGTATTCAGTAAAAACGCGCTGAACATTGAGAAAAAGACCTCAGCCAATCCGATTAAAAAAGGTTTTTTTACCGCACTGTTAAATCCGAAAGGCATGTTGATTTATTTTGCGATTTTGCCGCAGTTTATTGATAAATCGGCCAATACTGTCAGTCAAGGTTTGATTCTGTCCTTTATTTTTATCAGTCTGATTTTTGTGGTGTATTGTGGCTTAAGTATTTTATTCAGCAAAATCAGCCAAAAAACCCAAATGGATGAACGTAAACAAAAATGGGTAGATGGAACTTCTGGTGGTTTACTGGCACTTGCCGCAAGCTGGTTAATCATTAATTAATCTGGCTGTAAAGAAGCATACTCTTCGCAGTATGCTTTTTTTATAATTGCGAAGATTTGAAATTAAACATTCACTGTGTAGGCGTAGAATTCAATGCGCTGGTTTATTATTTGGTCAATTTGTCTTTATATGGGGTTTAATTCGCTCTCAAAAATAGTTCTGTCCAAAATGACAAAAGCTGACATACGTATATTCCGGCTGTTTTGCTTCAAGCTGCTTTAAATCAATTTAAATTAAATGTGATCAATCAAAACTTCTGATGTGATTAATCAGATAAAAAAATAATATAAATCAATGGTTAAATTTTAAGTAAATATTGATACATTTCATTGTAATAAAACGATAACAATTAATTGTGAACGCATCGTTCAGGGAAAATTACGCATTTTTACACCTCTTTGTTGAATTGTGACTTGACCGAAATGCCGTACACATTGCAAGATAGGGCACCTAAAAAAATTTAAGTGAAGAGTTACACTAACTTTTCTCAACATTTACATTTGCTAAAACAGCCGAGGATTACATGAAGGCTCTTGTTGCTGTAAAACGTGTGGTTGATGCCAACGTTAAAGTTCGTGTTAAACCGGACAACAGTGGTGTTGACTTAACTAACGTTAAAATGTCAATTAATCCATTCTGTGAAATCGCAGTGGAAGAAGCGGTTCGTTTAAAAGAAAAAGGAACTGTTTCAGAAATCATTGTTGTTTCTATTGGTCCTAAAGAAGCCCAAGAACAGATCCGTTCTGCAATGGCGCTTGGTGCTGACCGCGGTATTCTGGTTGAAGCTGATGACAGCCAACTGGGTGCGCTGGAAATCGCTAAAATTCTGAAAGGCGTTGTTGACGCTGAACAACCACAATTGATCCTTCTAGGTAAGCAAGCAATTGATGATGACTCGAATCAGGTTGGTCAGATGCTTGGCGCTCTAATGGGTGCAGGTCAAGGTACCTTCGCTTCTGAAGTAAAAGTAGATGGCGATAAAGTACAAGTAACACGTGAAGTAGACGGCGGTTTACAAACTGTTGAACTGACACTTCCAGCAATCATTACAACTGACTTGCGTTTGAACGAGCCACGTTATGCGGCACTTCCAAACATTATGAAAGCGCGTAAAAAACCGCTTGATACCAAGTCACCTGCAGATTTCGGTGTAAACCCTGCAACTAAACTGAAAACAGTGAAAGTTGAATCACCTGCAGAGCGTAAAGCTGGCGTACAAGTGAAGTCTGTAGATGAACTTGTAGAAAAATTGAAAAACGAAGCGAAAGTGATCTAATACAGAAGGATAAAAATCATGAGTATTTTAGTTATCGCTGAGCACGACAACAAAGCATTAAACGCTGCTACTTTAAACGTTGTTGCTGCAGCGCAAAAAATCGGTGGTGATATCACTGTATTGGTTGCTGGTTCTGGCGCTCAGGTAGTTGCTGACCAAGCGGCTAAAGTTGCGGGCGTAAGCAAAGTATTGCTTGCTGATGACGCTGCTTATGCAAACCAATTGGCTGAAAACGTGGCTAAACTTGTTGCTGAATTAGGTAAAGGCTATACACATATCCTTGCTGCTTCTACAACAACTGGTAAAAATATTTTACCACGTGCAGCTGCGCTTCTTGACGTAAGCATGATCACTGACATCATTGCGGTAGATGGTCCTAAGACTTTCAAACGTCCGATCTATGCAGGTAACGCAATTGCAACTGTAGAATCAGGCGAAAACATCGTATTGGCGACTGTTCGTGGTACAGCATTTGATGCTGTAGCTGCTGAGGGCGGTTCTGCTGCTGTTGAAGCTGCTGCGTCTACGGGTGATGCGGGTATTTCTAAGTTTATCAACGAAGAAATCGTAAAATCTGAACGTCCTGAACTGACAGCTGCGCGTATTGTGGTTTCTGGTGGTCGTGGTGTAGGTTCTGGTGAGAACTATCACAAGATCCTTGATCCATTGGCTGACAAGCTTGGTGCTGCTCAAGGTGCATCACGTGCTGCGGTAGATGCTGGCTTCGTACCAAACGATATGCAAGTGGGTCAAACTGGTAAAATCGTTGCACCTGACCTGTACATCGCTGTAGGTATCTCTGGTGCGATTCAGCATTTGGCTGGTATGAAAGAATCTAAAGTGATCGTTGCGATCAACAAAGATGAAGAAGCGCCAATCAATGCAGTCGCTGACTACTGGTTAGTCGGTGACCTGAACACTGTAATTCCAGAATTGGTTTCTAAAATCTAATTTCTGAATCGGGTTCAAAATACGCTCTTGTGCAAGCAGTGAAAGCAATGCTTTACTGTTTTGTCCAAGGGCGTTTTTTTTATGCAAAAATTTTAAAAATACTCTACAGTCGAAACTAGAGTATTTCATTTGCATGAAAAGTGATAAAATCCCGGTTTGCTTTTTCTCCTGTTTTTAATCATGTCCTTTTCCAAAGCCGCCCATATCCTGTTTATTAGTTTTTTGCTGATTGCGCTTTATCTGGGTATTTGTATTCATACTGCCCTGAATGCACCAGCTTCGGTAACTCAGTATTTATTTAGTGAATCAGGCGCTTTTGAAGTCATGAGTCCATGGTTATGGTACTTGCTGGCAGTGCTGTGTTTGCTTAATGTTGAAATCAAACCTAATACCCGAGTGTTTACGGCTATAGCAGCGACATTGTTGGGATTACGGGAAATGGATTTCCATAAGCAGGTGTTTGAAATGAGTTTTATCAAAACTAATTTCTATCGCAGTGCTGAAATTCCGCTCATGGATAAGCTGCTCGGATTTATTTTATTGCTCGGCATTATTTTTGTCTTTCTGGTACTGGCGAAAAAGCTGGTTCAAACCATACGAAGCATGAAGAATTCTTTGAATATTGCACATTTTTTTATCTTTCTCACCATTGCCTGTGGCGGACTGAGCAAAGTGCTCGATCGCACGACTTCAACCCTGAAAGAAGAATTCGGCATCCAGTTGGTGCCACATACTCAAATCATGATTATGACCATTGAGGAAGGGGTAGAAATGTTATTGCCAGTTTTATTGATTGTGGCCGTGCTGAGCTATCGTAAAGTACTGAACCAGGCACAATAAAAATATAGAAAAAACGATGAAGATGCGCCAGTTGATTGGCGCATTTTGTTTTTGTACTCCTGTATTTCTCAAAATTTTGGGTATTGAAAAATCCTGTCTGGATGCGCTGATTTTCGGTTTTGAAATAACAAGAAAATGATCACTAAAATGAAGATAATTAACAAGGTTAAGCTGAATATTTCGACACAAAAATACAAGTGTTTATGCTATAATTTAGGGCTGTATTTTAGTTTTTAACTCAGTCGTTTGAGTTAATGATTTTGCTAGTTTTACGACATATAAATACAAGCCAAAATTGGCTTGTAGAATAAGGAGTATGCATGAGCGTATCGGAAATTAGACCGATTGCCATTGAGGATGAACTTAAAAGCTCATATCTCGATTATGCGATGAGCGTGATTGTGTCACGTGCATTGCCCGATGTACGAGATGGTTTAAAACCTGTTCATCGTCGTGTGCTTTTCGCAATGCACGAATTAGGCAATGACTATAACAAAGCTTATAAAAAGTCTGCACGTGTAGTCGGTGACGTGATTGGTAAATATCACCCGCATGGTGATTCTGCCGTATACGAAACCATTGTACGTATGGCGCAAGATTTCAGCTTGCGTTACCAATTGGTTGATGGTCAAGGTAACTTCGGTTCGGTCGATGGCGATAGTGCAGCAGCCATGCGTTATACCGAAGTACGTATGCGTAAACTGACCCACGAACTGTTAGCGGATCTTGAAAAAGATACCGTCGAGTGGGAAGACAACTACGATGGCTCTGAGCGTATTCCTCAAGTCATGCCAACCCGTGTACCGAACTTATTGATTAATGGTGTTACCGGTATTGCAGTTGGTATGGCGACCAATATGGCGCCGCATAACATGACTGAAGTTGTGAATGCGTGTCTGGCCTATGCCAATGATCCTCAAATCAGCATTGAAGGATTGATGGAACATATTTCTGGTCCGGATTTCCCGACAGGCGGCATCATTTACGGTAAATCAGGTATCGTCGATGCATACCGTACCGGTAAGGGCCGTTTGCATATCCGTGGTAAATACCATTTCGAAGAAGATCCGAAGAATGGCCGCACCACGATTGTCTTCACTGAAATTCCATATCAGGTTAATAAAGCAAAAACCATTGAGCGTATTGCTGAACTGGTTAAAGAGAAAAAACTGGAAGGTATTTCAGAGCTTCGTGACGAGTCTGACAAAGACGGTATGCGTATCGCGATTGACCTGAAGCGCGGTGAAAACGCTGAAGTGATCGTGAACAACCTGTTCCAGAACACGCAACTTGAAAACTCTTTCAGCATCAACATGGTTTGTCTGGACAATGGCCAACCAAAATTGATGAACCTGAAAGACATCATTGCCGCGTTTATCCGTCACCGTCAGGAAGTGGTCACGCGTCGTACTATGTTCGAATTACGCAAAGCGCGTGAACGTGGTCATATCTTGGAAGGTTTAACCGTTGCCCTGGCGAATATTGATGCCATCATCGAAACCATCAAGAGTTCTGCGAATCCGGCTGAAGCGCGTGAGCGTTTGCAGGCAGGTGAGTGGGCTGGTGGCGGTGTTTTGGCCTTGCTGGAAAAAGCCGGTTCAGTTTCTGTACGCCCAGATGAGATTGAAGGTGAAGACCCAAGTCGCCCGTTTGGTTTGGATGGCGAGATTTATCGTCTGTCACCAACCCAGGTGAATGCAATTATGGAACTTCGCTTGCATCGTTTAACTGGTCTGGAACAAGACAAGTTACATGCTGAATATAGTGAAATCCTGTCACAAATTGCTGAACTGACTGCAATTTTGAATGACTTTAATCTGTTGATGAATGTCATTCGTGAAGAGCTGGCCTTGATTCTTCAGCAGTATGGCGATGCGCGTAAAACGTCGATTGTCGAGTCACGTATCGATTTCTCTCGTGAAGATCTGATTCCTGAAGAGCAAATGGTTCTGACGGTATCGAAATCAGGTTATGCGAAAACTCAACCATTGTCTGATTACGCTGCACAGCGTCGTGGTGGCCGTGGTAAGTCTGCGACCAGCATGAAAGAAGATGATTACATTCAACATCTGATTGTGACGTCAAGTCATGCGACGGTACTTTGCTTTACCAACGTTGGTAAGGTCTACCGTCTGAAAGTCTATGAAGTGCCGCAAGCCTCACGTGGTGCCAAAGGTCGCCCAATGGTGAACTTGCTGCCACTGGATGAAAACGAGACCATTACCGCAATCTTGCCTGTGATTGATGCGCCGAAGAAATTCAAAGAACGTCTGGCTGACTTCAAGGCATTTGTAAAAGCCAATGCAGCGCAGTTGCAAAGCAATGAAGTGATCAATGCTCATTTTGCCGAGCTTGAAGCAGCGCTGACAGAATCTGAAGATGGTGCAGATGATATTTCTGATGCATTGCGTATTCAATTGAAACAGTTGGGCTTGGAGCTTTCTGCAACAGATCTTGATGATGACATCATCAATGACTTTGCTCAGCAGGCTGAAGCGGTACGTAAAAACTTCTATGTGTTTATGGCGACTGAATACGGTACGATTAAACGTGTAGAGCTTGAACAGTTCTCGAATGTTCGTTCAAACGGTTTACGTGCGATTGAGCTGAATGGCGATGATACCCTCATCGGTGTAGCGATTACTGACGGTGAACAGCAAATCATGTTGTTCTCGAATGAAGGTAAAGCCATTCGCTTCGCAGAGACGGATGTACGTTCAATGGGGCGTTCTGCCAAAGGTGTACGCGGTATGCGCGTGACCATTGGTGCAGCTGCACAGCTAGAAGAAAATGACGAAACTGAGATCGAGTCTGATGACGAAGATGGTTCAGATTCAGCATTGATTAGCCGAATCGTATCACTGGTGGTTGTACCTGAAACTGGCGAAGTACTGTGTGCATCTGAAAATGGTTATGGTAAACGTACTCCAGTAGACGACTTCCCGACCAAGAAACGTGGCGGTAAGGGCGTGATTGCGATCAAGACCTCTGAACGTAATGGTCAATTGGTGGGCGCTGTTGCCATTGATGCGTCTAAAGAACTGATGCTGATTTCAGATGGCGGTACGCTGGTTCGTACCCGTGCATCTGAAGTGGCGCAAACTGGTCGTAACGCACAGGGTGTTCGTCTGATCCGCTTAGGTAATGAGGAATTGCTGGTCGGTGTGGTTTCAATCGAAGCTGTTGAAGAAGATGAGTTTGTTGAAGCGATTGAAAGCGAAGACGCTTTAGTGGCAGAAACAGATTCAGCAGCTGAAACTGAGCAAGTTGAAAAAGATGGTGAAAATTCAGTAGAAGAATAAGTTTTTTACTGATAAAAAGGGCGCTTCGGCGTCCTTTTTTATAAACCTTGACCGCATAAGGGTAAGCGATGAAAACCAAATTAATGTTGTTAGCAGCAGCGGTTGCATTGAGTGGCTGTAATTCAATGGACAATATTCCGAATCCGAGTCCTGAACAGGAAAAGGCGGCACAGCTAGCCTATGAGGATTTGCGTGACGGGAAATATGAGGAATTTCTGGATCAGTTAGAACCGCAGTTGCAAACCCAGTTTAAGGATAATGAAAAGCTGATGAAACGCTTTTCACGTTCAATTCCTCAAGGTGAATACAAGTCTAAGACTTTAATGACCAAAGAGATTGAAGAAGCAACCAATCAGCCTGGACAATATAAGGTTAGCTATGAAATTGCCTATCCGGAGAATCTGGTTCAGTATGATGTGAGTTTTGACAAGCCGAATGGTAGCAACAAGATTCGTAATTTCAATATTCAGGTCTTTGGCGAGTCGAATAAATAAGTGGAATAGGAGCATTGCTATAATGTTCTATCTGCTTTGATGACCAGAAATTAAACGTCGATAAGCCAAGAAAAAGCACATGCTGCCGATCATTCCAAGATAGAGCAGTTTAGGTAAGACCAGTGTTGTAGGCACACCCATTTGATTGAGTTGAATAAACATCTGCACAATTTGGGTAGAGGGCAGGATTTCGCCAACGACTTGCATCCAGATGGGCATGGCAGCATGTGGCCAGGCCGCACCAGATAAAAAGAACAGTGGAATGGAGGTGAATACAATCACATGACCCGCACGTTCTGGCAGATCCAGAAAACTGGCAAATAGGCAGGTCATGCCAATTATCGTGTAGATAAAAACCGGAACAGCCAGTAGCATCCCGAACAGGTTGCCACCGCGCGGATAATCAAATAGCCAGAAGCTAAAGCCGAATAAATAGAAACATCCCAGACAGCCAATGGTGAAGACCGCTAAACACATTCCAATCAACGCATTTGTATTTAATTCTACTTTTCTTTCCCGATATACTAAAATCAGCATACTCAAACCCAAAAGAATGGTTTGGTGGATAATTAAGGGTGCAACCGCAGGAAAGACATAACTGCCATAGCCGGACAGCGGATTAAATAAAGGAATTTGATGCACTGAAATAGCAGGTGAAAAATCCGAGATCTCGCCAAAGCGTTCAACATAATCTGCCAAAGTTTGCTCAACTGATGTGGCTAAGCCCAGACCAATTTGTTTGGTCACTAAAAAGTTGGCTGTACTTACATACAGTCCAATGCCACCTGTTTCACCATGCCTTAAGCTTTGCGATAAATTCTCCGGCAGCAGTAAAATGCCATCAGCTTTTTGAGATTCCACCCATTGTTTGGCCTCGGAAAAATTGCCGGTAATTGCCTGAATTTCCACATTGGGGCTTTGTGCCACCTGACCAATAATACGGGTGCTTAAGTTACTTTGTTCTTCATCGACAATAATAATAGGTAAGGCTTCAGCCTGCTGCGCCTGATAAGCGGTTGGATAAAAAAAGCTGTAAAACAAGACGGATAGAATCAGCGTGGTAAAGATCGTGCCGTGACTGACGATATCTTTGAAGCTTTGTAGATAGTAAAACCAAAGGGATTTCATGGTGTTGCTCCTTTGGCGATTTTTTTAAGAAACAGATAAGCCAGCAGAGCGTAGACTAGGGCATAGATCAGCAGCATTAATCCAGCTTGCAGTGAAATATGCAATGGACTACCAATCACCCATTGTTCAGTTTGTAATTTGGCATAGGGCGTGAACGGAATAATATTGGACCAAAACTGGGTGAATAGGGGCGCATTATTTAAAGGTAAAGTCACACCGGCAAAACTTAAAGATGAACCGCCATAGACCGCAATGATGCCAAAAGATTTACTTAAATCTTTGGTCGCCAGAACCACTGCACTGCTTAAAAATGCATAGGCGCTATATAGCAGAAATTGTGCCGATAGAATCAGAGCGAGCGAGCCGGCAACAAACCAGCCGCGAATTTCAATCAGCCAGAACATCCAGGCCCAAGTCCACACACTAAAAATAGCCACATAGACCAGGTTCTTAGACAGTAATGCCATCCAGATGGATGAGTTGCTAATCCAGCTTATTAAGGTCTGTCGCTTCAGTTCCTGACCGACGGAAAATGCCACACAACAACACAGCAGTAAATGCAGAATTGCCGGGATGACATAGGGTTCCAGATAGAATTCATAATTCAGCTGCGGATTATACAGCGGCGATATTTTGATATGCGGTGACGGTGCTTCGAGAGAAGGCAGCCGGTTGCCCAGATATTGCTGTCCGCTAAATTCAGCCAGTGCTTGCAGGGTACTGACCAGCATGGCAGAGGAAATGGTATTTCCGATACTGAAATAACTCTGGTTAAAGGCAATACTGATGTCAGCATCCTGGGCACGAACCAGACGTTGCTCGGCACCGCTTGGAATATGGATATAACCCCAAATTTTATTTTGATTTAACAGGCGCTCAATTTCAGCTGTTTGTTCCGACACCGTAGCAATTTTAAGAGTATGATTCAGCGCCACATGCTGATAAATGCTTTGACTCAGCGCACTCTGGTCTTGATCAATAATCGCAATCGGTAAATGATCCGGTTTCCCTTGAGCAAACATGCTGCTGAATAAAATAATCACCAGTGCAGGTGCGAGCGTGACCAGACACAGATCCCATTTTTCGCGGAGCAGATAGCGCAGTTCGCGCCATATACCCGTCCACATTATCGGGTCTCTTTCAGTTTAAATAACACGCTCATCCCAACTTTCAGTTCAGGAATCGCTGGTGTGGGCACAAGATGCAGCTTAAAACTTCGCACATCATAACCGCCGGTTTGGCGTGTGGTCTTAATGGTGGCAAATTCACCTTCAGCACTGATCTGCTTGATTTTAAAAGTGGCGGTTTTATCTAGGGCGGGAATATAACCTTCAATACTGCTCATTTTCTGAAATGGGGCATATTGATCTTCACGAATATTCAGGCTCACCCACATTTGATCTTCAATCAGACTGACTACAGGGACTGCGGTGGCTACCAGCTCTGAGACTTTGCCATAGGTTTTAGACACCGTTCCGTTTACAGGTGCAACTAATTGGGTTTCTGCTTCTAAAGCATTGGCTTCATCTAGCGCAGCCTGAGCAATATCTACCTGTGCATCGGCAGAACTCTTTTGCTGCGAGGTGCTGCCACGTTTGGCACGTGCATATTGCTGATACGCCGCTTCTGTCATTTGCGCCGCTGATTGACTGGCTGCATACAATTCATCACGGCGCTGGCGTGAAATCACACCTTCCTTAAATAAATTTGCACCACGCTCATAAGAAACTTTGGCTAAATTTTGCTGTGCTTTCAGCGATTGCCAGTTGGCATACAGGCTAGCGATATTTTCTTCCTGCGAGCCACGTTCAGCAGTCGATTGTAAAGCCAATGCAGATTGTAAAGCCGCTACGGCTTGCTGTTTTTTGGCCTGAATTTCCGGGCTGTTTAAGCGCACCAGCACATCGCCTTTTTTGACCCGCTGACCTTCTTCTACATAGATTTCTTCAATACGGCTTGGCACTTTGGTCGCCACCTGAACCGTTTCAGCTTCTACACGACCCTGCAATTCCAGCGGAGCCGGTTGGTAGCTTTTCCATAATCCAAATGCGATGACTGCCAGCAGAACTGGAATCAGGGCGAGCAATAAATATTTTTTCTTTTTAGCGATTTCAGGAGCTTGTTCATGCTCGGTCGAAGTCGTCGCGTTGTTTTCTATTTCAGTTTTTGTTTCTACCTGTTGCGCATGCGATTTTTCTGTATCGCTGGATGAAGCCGCTTCATTCACAGGATCATTGGGTTTTTGATCTTCGTTCATGTTCGGCTCCATTAGCGAATATAGTGGGTGTTGGTATGTTGGATGTAGTTCGGAAATTCTGCAATCGAGCCATGGCTTTGTAATAGGGTGGCCAGTGACATCACATATTTGTAGGCATTCAAGGCAGTTTCAGCTCGTAATCCGCTCAGCATATTTTGTGCATCGATGACCTGTGTGGCGGTGCCCATATCTTCTTTAAAAGACAATTCTTGGATGCGTAAATTTTCCTGTGCGGCTTTCAAGTTTTGTGCCAGAAGCGCATCACTTTGCTGTGCACTGAGTGCTTCGCTATAAGATTTATAAATCAGATTTTCAATTTCCTGCTGGGTGCGTGCAGTAAGCAGTTCTGTAGCAGAGCGTTTGAGTTCGGCAGCCTGAATATTTTTATTTTTATCAATTCCGGAAAATAAGTTATAACGGGCAGCCACCCCGACAATCCAGTTTTCATTTTGATCCAGACTATATTCACCAAAAGCAAAAACATTCGGTTTTTTTGCCGCTTGCTGGGCTTTGACATTGGCTTGAGCCAATTGGGTATCCAGCTGCATTTTTTGAATCAGCGCAGAGTTCTGACTAAAGGTTTTCAGCAGATGATTTAAGGCCTGTGGCTCGGTTTTATTGACAAATAAAGGCGTTGAAAGCTCAGTGATGCTACTTTCTTGAAGCAGATTATTCAGATGGAAAAGGGCAGCATTCAAATTGGCTTGCGTGTTTTGCTGGCTGCGTTCGGCATTATTACGTGCCACTTCAAACTGCATGCGCTGGCCTTTACTGATAAAACCTTGCTGTTCTATCTTTAAGGCATTGCGATAATGCTGTTGCATGGCATTCAGGTTAAATAGTGCTGCTGCATGCAGTTGCTTTTGGAGTTGTACATTAAAATAACTTTGAATCAGTTCAAAACGCTGCGTGTCTTGCTGCTGTTTGTTGCTGAGCTGACTACGACCGACCTGAATATTGGCGATTTCTTTGGCGCTGCTTGTCAGTCCACCGGTATAAAGCGGCATCATAACTGAAACCGTTGGGCGAATCACCTGATCATCCAGCACGACATTCGCACTATCAGGAATTAAGCCCACCCCATTTTGAATAGGTTGTCTTAGACTATTTTTTAGCGGGTCAGCCAGATCACCTAAGTTCAGTTCATCAATTCTATTATTTACACCATCCGTTAAGGATTGCTCTAAATTATTTTTTAATGCACCCAAAGGCAGATCGAGTTCATTATGAAAGGCATACGCACGAACATTCAGGTCGACTCGTGGCAGACCTATACCTTTCACTGCTTCAGCTTCAAGTTTTGAGGCCTGCTCCAGACTTTGATAGGCTTGGCTGCTATAAGAGTTTTGCAACAACTGACGTTCAGCGTCCTGAAAGCTGATGCTCTGTGCATGAGCAAAGCTGCCATACATCATCGATGCAAGCAGATTTAAACCCCAGACAAGCTGTCTTTTATTTTTCTTTAAGTTCATAAAGTCGCTAAACTGATTTAAAGCCGGTAATGTTATCCGGCTAGTATAAATCAAAGGTATGCAGATAGAACTAGTGTAAAGTTATAGTATTGTTTCTTTTACATCTGTATTTCAAATACTTATTGGCTATTTTTGATGGAATATCTAAAATTAAAAAATAGCTTAATTTTGAATATTTTCAATTGTTAGTGCAAAGATGATAAAAACAGCAGGCTAAAATACTGGTCAATTTATCTTGTGAATCTACATTGATTTTTTGACTCTATCTTGACTCATAGATTGAAATAATTTTGTGCAAGACCCTGCCAGATATGGTTAAATGCCATCATTTGATTGTGTTTCACTCTGAAAGGAAAAATCATGCGCGCGTACAACTTCTGTGCTGGTCCTGCTGCATTACCGACTGCCGTACTTGAAAAAGCTCAAGCTGAAATGCTCGACTGGCATGGCAAAGGTCTTTCGATCATGGAAATGAGCCACCGTAGTGCCGACTATGTTGCCATGGCTGAAAAAGCGGAAGCAGACTTGCGCAAACTCATGAATATTCCTGAGAACTACAAAGTATTGTTCTTGCAGGGTGGGGCATCACTACAATTCTCGGCAATTCCATTGAACTTGCTTGGCAAAAACAACAAAGCAGACTATATCGATACCGGCATCTGGTCTGAAAAAGCCTTGAAAGAAGCGCAACGTTATGGCGATATCAATGTTGTAAAAGCAGGTATCCAAATTGATGGCAAATATGCGATCAGTGCACAAAGCGAATGGAATCTTTCTGATGATGCAGCTTATGTGCATTATGCGGATAATGAAACTATTGGCGGTCTGCAATTTTCTTCAATTCCTGAAACAGACAAGCCATTAGTGTGCGACTATTCATCTAGTATTTTATCTGCACCATTAGACGTTTCTAAATTTGGTTTGATCTATGCCGGTGCGCAAAAGAATATCGGGCCTGCTGGCTTAACGCTGGTGATCATTCGTGAAGATTTACTCGATCAAGCCAAACCAGAAATTCCAAGCATCTTGAAATATTCAGATCAAGCGAAAAATGGCTCAATGGTCAACACACCATCCACTTATGCATGGTACTTATCTGGTCTGGTATTCGAGTGGTTACTGGAAAATGGCGGCGTAGATGCCATGCACAAAGTGAACCTTGAGAAAGCCAACCTGCTTTATGGTTATATCGATCAAAGCGATTTTTATGCGAATCCAATCGCAAAAGCAAACCGTTCGATCATGAACGTACCATTTACCTTGGCCAATGCAGATCTTGAGAAACAGTTCCTGAAAGAAGCCGAAGCGCAGCATTTATTGAATCTTGCTGGTCACCGTTCGGTTGGCGGTATGCGCGCAAGTATTTATAATGCCGTGCCTTTAGAGGGTGTGCAGGCATTGGTGAACTTTATGGATGACTTTGCCAAACGCAATGGTTAATTCCTGAAACGAAAAAACCCAGCACAGGCTGGGTTTTTTTATGAATGCAATAATTTTAGAAAATAAAAGTATGCAGGATGAATCCGCAGATCAGCATCCCCAACATGAAAAAAAGGCAGGACATCATATCAATATTATAGCGGGAGCTAAGATGATGCTCGACCTGTTGTAATGTTTCTTCTTGCACGATTTTCATAGATATTTATTGTCCGATCTATTTATCGTTAATACTAATTTATTGTGAGTATTT
Organism: Acinetobacter sp. 40AMC3-4; assembly: GCF_049898185.1. Lineage (GTDB taxonomy): Bacteria > Pseudomonadota > Gammaproteobacteria > Pseudomonadales > Moraxellaceae > Acinetobacter. The sequence goes on along the minus strand of NZ_JAFCXG010000002.1, from coordinate 110,015 downwards.
TTATCATAAAAAATTGATTAAATAAAGTACATTTTTGATTAAAGAGCATAAATTTTCATTTTATTTAAATATTAGATTTGCACGACAACAGATTATTTATATGAGAAATCAAACGCTTATTTTTACAAGATTTTTAAGGTTATTTTAAATATTTAAAATGAAGTTATTTGAATTTAAAAATGTGGATAACTCGGTTTTTAATGAATTTAAATAGATTATTAAGCCAGAAAATATGTATAAAAAATAATCAAAAATTAAAATGACAAATAAGAATATAGATGGATTAAAAGAAGATACCCATCAAAATGAATATCTTCTTTATATGTTTGAACTTAAGACACTTTTCTATAAATATTGGCCTGAATCCACAAGTTGCCACGAATATACTGGCCAATCTGGAAGTTTTTGAACTGGTCATTCCGCGTTGCAATCCGGATCAAGGTCGCAGGCTGGCCTTCATCATGAATGAGGGTGACATCATACAGAGTGTAGTCCTGACCCATAAACTGCATAGTCGTTTTACCGACAATATTGCCTTGAAACCAGGCTTCATCTTCCTGACCCATGGTTTCGCCGTATAAATAGGCCACCATTTTAGAAAAATCTACGGTTACAGGTTCTTTATCTTCTTCAGACTGCGGCTGCCAAGCATCAATCTGTTCCTGCAAATTGTCCGGAGCTACCCCATTATTGGCAGCCAGAATATCATTCAAGGCACGGTGGTGCTTGATCGAAGCCGGATCATCAACCACCAGATGCTCATGATCTGCGACCGCTTCAAGTTCATAGGCCCAGCCATTCAGATTCACCACATAGGACTGGTCTTTTTCATAATGCGGGTGATTGACGCTATACAGGCTATCGAAAGCGTAAATAATATTGTTAGCACCCAGATTCAAGCGCAATACAGCCTGAGTATTGGATTTACAGCTAATAATCCGGTCAATCGTGGCTTTCACCTGATAAGGACTGTCAAAGCACGGAAATGCAGTTTTTACCGCTTGAGGTTTGTTGTTTTCAACGGCAATCACTTGACTCAACTGTACCGCAGCTTTGCTCGGTCCCTGAATCAGCCAGGTCTCTGCATCCATATCACATTCTTGTGTACAAAGGCCCATCGGCATGATTGGTTCATCAAGAGCTTTGCCTAACCACTGTGGAACATCTGTGCCAGGGTTGTCGGTGAGCAAGGTCCAATGTTCGACATGACTACCGAAATTTTGATCATCAATGGTGATGATCTCTGGGCTATTCTGATTTTTCATATGCACAATTGATCTTGGATGATGTATTTATAGTTAATCGAGGGTCATTGCGATTTTTCAAGTCAATCGAATGAATTTTAAAATTAAAATGCCAGTCAAATGAAGTCAATTTTTTTCTCGCGTGAATCATGCCAGTTTTACCGGGCACATACTTTTTAAAATATTGATGACAGATGCAATGAAAATGGAGCGATTTAATCATCAACCTGATCACTGCAATTTGCTAGAATAACCATGATTTATACCTTAATGGGAAGCCCTGTGTTGCCATTCAAACTTTGGGTCGATGCCGATGCATTGCCCCGTATTCTGCGAGATGTGATTATTCGTGCTTCGGATCGCTATCAGCTAGAAGTCACTTTTGTTGCCAACCAACCAGTCGGAATAACTCCTTCGATCAGAATTAATTCAATTCAGGTGATGAGTGGGGCGGATGCTGCGGATAAAGAGATTATTCTGCGCATGAAAGAGCATGATATTGTCATGACCCAAGATATTCCCTTGGCTGCGGAAGTGATTGAAAAAGGCGGAATTGCGATTCATCCCCGTGGTGAAATTTATACTACGGCCAATGTCAAAGCGCGCTTACATCTGCGCGATTTTATGGACAGCTTACGCGGAGCGGGCGTGCAAACGGGCGGTCCGCCACCGATTTCAGAACGGGATAAACGCGAATTTTCCAGCGCACTCGATCAGACCATCCAAAAACAAAAACGTAAAACTTCCGCGCTTTAAGCCTTATTCAGAGTGACTCGCATGCCCACACAAACCAATATGATTGCCACCTATCTTTTATTGGTTTTTATCTGGGCGACGACACCGCTGGCGATTGTCTGGAGTGTGACGGATTTGCATCCGCTCTGGGCTTTGGCATTGCGTTTCTTTTTGGCTTTGCCTTTTGCATTTGCCTTGTTGTGGCTATTTAAAACCCGTTTTCCCTTAGATAAATTATCCATGCACAGTTACCTGGCTGGCGCATGCAGTTTTATCGGCTCACAGATTTTCACTTATCTGGCCACGGATTATCTGAGTTCAGGCATTATTGCCCTGATGTTCGGACTGGCGCCGATTATTACCGGTTTAATTGGCCGTTTTGTATTTCAGCTTAAGCTCTATCCTTCGCAGTGGGGTGGTATGGCGATTGCCTTGCTGGGTCTGGGCATTATCTGTGTGGGTGGCAAAGATCAGCATATTCAGCCGATCGGGATAGGCCTGATGTTGCTCAGTGTTTTTATTTACTGCGTTTCGATGTTCTGGGTGAAAAAAGTCAATGCACCTTTAGAACCCATGGCGCAAGCGGCCGGTTCTATTGCCGTCTCAGCGGTCATGGCCTGTGCCATGTTACCGTTTATCTGGCAATTTGCACCGACCCAGATTCCGCAGGCTAAATCGCTGATTGGACTCAGTTATGCTGTAATCATGGCTTCCCTGATTGCGATGTTCTGTTATTTTAAACTGGTGCAGAAAATCAAGGCGACCACTTTGTCATTGACCACCGTATTGACGCCGATGCTGGCCTTATTTGTCGGGGTGATTCTGAATGATGAAAAATTATCGGGTGGGGCTGTCTTCGGTGTCGTTATCTTACTGGCTGGTTTGTTGTTATATTTTTCCAGAGAAATTAAAGCGAGCTATAACGCTCGCCTTTCATCACCCAGCAGCACTGACTAAAGCAGTAATTTAAACAAAGTGAGCCTTGACGCATTCACCCAGTTTGACACGGTCTTGGGGATGCATGGTAATAAAATATGCACCAGTCCGATATTTGCCATTTTCTTCTTCGCGACTGTAGGCCACCTGAGCGGTTGCTGCAATATGGAAGAAATTTTCCGGATGACTCAAAGTCACGTGCAGATAGGTGCCTTCAGCGATAGGGCGCTCATTAAAGAAACTAAAACCGGTTTCTGAAAAGTTCACTTGCTCTGGTACAGGTAACATGCTTTGTACAATTGCGTCATACAAAGAACCGGTAATAAGGTTTAACTTTTGATTAAATAAGGATAAGATTCGAGCAATTTGTTGATCTTTTTCAGATAATTGTTCTAATTCGTAGTTAACCGCATGATCAAATTGATCTAGTTCTGCAAGTAGTAGAAAATAGCGGGGCAAGACGAAGTTAGGATCGTAAGGATCATTCAAGGCAACATCATCGGAAATAATCTGATAATTAATTCGTAAGGCAGCATCGATTCGAGACATGACGCGTCTTTCCGTAAATCCGTTTGGATGCTGTACATTTTCCATAATTTATTACCTCGGACTAGATGGTTATGTTCAAACCAATCTCGCTGTATATAGGGTTGAAATATACTCGCGCACGGCGTAGTAACCACTTCATTTCTTTTATCGCGTTGGTCTCAATGATCGGCCTCACACTCGGTGTGGCAGTCCTCATTACAGTGTTGTCTGTGATGAATGGTTTTGACCGAGAGTTAAAGAATCGTGTCTTAGGAATGATACCTCAAGCGACTGTTTCCTCAACACAAATTTTAACAAATTGGCCAGAACTTGCAAAGCAAATTGAAGGGCATGAGCATGTTCAGGGAGTCGCACCTTTTACTCAATTACAAGGCATGCTGACCGCACAGGGTCAGGTCGCCGGCATTATGGTCAGCGGGATTGAACCCGAGTATGAGAAAAAAGTTTCAATTATACAAAACCATATGGTTGAGGGCAGTATCGACAGCCTGAAAAAAGGTGAATTTGGTATTGTTTTGGGCAAGCAAATGACCGATGCCATGGGTGTGGGTTTAAATGACAATATTACTCTGGTTTTGCCAGAAGCCACCCCATCACCAGCTGGTGTCGTCCCGCGTTTCAAGCGTTTTAAAGTGGTGGGAATCTTCAGTATTGGTGCTGAAGTTGACTCGATGATGGGTTATATCGCTTTAAATGATGCCTCGACCTTGCTGCGTCTACCGGATGGTGCGCAGGGTGTGCGTATGAAGCTGGATGATATTTTCCTGGCACCACAAGTGTCTCAGGAAATTGTGCGTGATTTGCCGGGGAATTTCTATGCTTCGGACTGGACTTATACCCATGGTAATCTGTTCAGCGCGATTCAGATGGAAAAAGCCATGGTCAGCCTGCTTTTATTCCTGATCGTGCTGGTGGCGGCATTTAATATTGTGTCTTCACTGGTGATGGTGGTGACGGATAAAAAATCGGACATTGCCATTTTAAGAACTTTGGGGGCTTCACCTGCCACCATTACCAAAATCTTTATGGTGCAAGGTACCGTGATTGGGGTGATTGGAACTTGTGCAGGGGCCATCCTCGGGATTATTGCGGCAACCAGTATCAGTAGCTTTATTGGCTGGCTCAACAATACTTTAGGCCTGAATATGTTTGATGCCTATTTTATTAACTACTTACCTTCGTATCTGCGCTGGCAGGATGTCTTGGTGATTGTAGGCTTGTCACTGGCACTCAGTTTTGTCGCGACAATTTATCCGGCTTTACGTGCAGCAAAAATTCAACCGGCAGAGGCTTTGCGTTATGAGTAATCTGATTTTAGATGCCCAGAATATTCACAAATCCTTTACCGATGGCAAGGCCACTGTCGATGTGATTCGCGGCTTGTCGCTACAGGTAAAAGCAGGTGAGTTTGTTTCGATTGTAGGTTCAAGTGGTTCAGGCAAAAGTACCTTATTACATGTTTTGGGTGGATTGGATCGCCCGACGTCAGGTCAGGTCATGGTGAATGGCCGCCGTTTTGATACCTTGTCTGAAGCAGAACGCGGTTATGTGCGGAATGAGCATTTGGGCTTTGTTTATCAGTTTCATCACCTGTTGCCAGAATTTACGGCACTGGAAAATGTGGCCATGCCGCTGATGTTACGCGACAACATGAAGTTTAAGGAAGCCAAACAGCAGGCCGAATATTTGCTGGAACGTGTTGGGCTTTCGCATCGTCTGACTCACAAGCCGGGTGAATTATCCGGAGGTGAGCGTCAGCGTGTAGCTTTGGCGCGTGCAGTGGTCGGTAAACCTAAACTGATGATGGCCGATGAACCGACCGGAAATCTAGACCGCAAGACTGCAGCAAAGATTTTTGAACTGCTGACCGAATTGCAACGTGAGTTCAATATGGCGATGCTGATTGTGACGCATGATGAACAGCTAGCCCATGCAGCAGATCGGATTTTACATATGCAGGATGGTCTCTGGATTGAACCATAAATAACGAGAATATTCGCATTTGATTGAAGCTCACTCCGGTGGGCTTTATTATTGGGCAAAATAATAACAAGACAGAATAAGATTCAATGTTGCAGTGGCTATGTATTGGCTGGATTTTAGGCCTTGCGTGTATGGGGAAAAGTTTCCTGTCTGTTCAACTGAGCGGAACGGCAGTTTTGATCGTTGCGCTGTTGTGGTATCTGTGTTGCCATAAATTAAAGCTCATCTTGAATACACCACTGCGAAGCTTGTTGATCACTGGATCAAGCCTGCTTTTGGGACTATTTTTAGGTCATGCTTATGCCAATCTGCAATTGGCTGAACGTTTATCCAAACGAGAGCACGCGGTCTCTGAAAAAGAAATCGTGGTCTATATCAAAGAGCTGAATAAACTGGGCGATCAGAATATCCAGCAAGCCCTGCATGTGCTTAACCCTGATGGCACTACAGTCAAATGGATGGGTTTTCTGCCAGTTTCAGATCCTGTCACATCCAGTTTAGTAAATGATGAAACCAAACAGCAGACTCTTGAACTGGAACACTATTATTTATTACAAGGCCAGATTAGACCTAACCATAGTTATGCCACACCGGGTGCTTTTGATGCAGAAAAGTGGGCATTGCAGCAAAATGTTATGGCCGGTTTCCGGATCAAAAGCATTCAGGAGTTGCAACCGCAACAACTCTATGCACTAGGTCATGGCAAATATCTACGCCAGCAACAAAAGTTGGATCAGCGATTTTTGCTTTGGGTAGAGCAACAGCGACTGGCTTTAAGAGAGTTTGTGACCAGACAGCCGGTACAGCAGAAAGGCTTGTTACTGGCTTTATTAAGCGGTGATGAAAGTTTTTTGGATCAAGCAACTGAGCAGAAATTCCAGCGTTTTGGCATGAGTCATTTACTGGCGATTTCCGGACCGCATGTCCTGATCTTTGCCTTTATTGTCTGTGGTACGTTGCAATATCTGATTTCAAGGTACACACCGCAGATTTATCTGAAATGGCCAAGGCAGTATTTTTTGAGTCTGCCTTTTTTATTATGTGTACTGCTGTATTGTGCCTTCGTCGGTTTTGAAATTCCGGCGTTACGCACTTTACTGATTTGTGTGATTGTGACTTTTACGCTGTTGCTCAGGCAAAGTGTGCAGCCATTAAAACTGTTGATTTTAAGTGCTGCCTTATTGTTGTTGTTTGACTCTTTTAGTATTTTATCGGCCGCATTCTGGCTGTCTTATGGAGCCTGTTTTGTCTTGCTGCGAATCTATCAAACCATTCAGCAGCAACCGCATCAAACAATACAAACAGCATTACAATGGCTGTATTTTGCAATGAAAGTTTTAGTGGAGTCGCAGTGGAAAATTTTTCTGGCCCTGTTTCCCTTAATGATGCTGTTTTTTAAGCAGGTGGCTTGGATTACCCCGCTAAGCAACCTAGTAGCCATCCCGTGGATTGGCCTGCTAATAGTTCCCGTAGATATTCTGGCGGCTTTATTATTTTTCATTTCTGAACCACTTTCGAGTCTGCTGTTTCAGCTCAATGATATTTTTATTCATATACTGCTGGCATTTTTGAATCTGCTTGATCGGCTGTTTGCACCGCAACTGATTCCTGTGGCCATGAATGTCTGGATGATTGCTCTATGTATTTTGGGCTTATTAATTGTCTTTTTACCGCGTGGCTTAGTGCCCAAAAGCTGGACAGCACTTGCCTGTGTACCACTGTGCATTCCTCAACTTAATCAGCATGCATTTCAGCTGTCTGTTCTGGATGTCGGGCAGGGACAGGCCATCTTCATTCGGGAAGGGCAAAAGAGCATGATGATCGACATGGGTGGTTATTATAATGAAGAAAAATTCAGTATTGGTCGACAAGTGATTAGGCCGTTTCTATCTGTGCAAGGTGTTGGGGAACTGGATCAACTGATTTTGACCCATCTGGATCAGGACCATAGCGGTGCATATCACAGCATTAAAGATCAACTAAACATCCGACAAGTGTCATCCAATCAGATGCCTGAAACAGCTGCTTCTTCAAGCTTTCAGTTTTGTTATGCAGGACAGCAATGGCAATGGTCTGAGACGATTAACTTTAAAATTCTGGCACCTCGGCAGCAGCAGTTAAATATGCCAAACTTCAATAAAAATGACCGCTCTTGTGTGGTATATCTGCAAATCAAAAATGCCGGACCGTATCAAAACTTTTTACTGATGGGCGATGCGGGCTGGGAGACTGAATATCAGCTGCTCCAAGACTATCCCGAACTTCAGGTCGATGTGCTGGTACTCGGCCATCATGGCAGTCAGCACAGTTCAGCCTATCAATTTTTAGAAGTTTTGCAGCCTAAACTGGCGATTGCCTCGGCTGGGAAATTTAACCGTTATGGCCACCCGAGCCAACTGACGCAGCAACGGTTAAAAGCTCTTAATATTCCATTATTGACCACGGCAGAACAGGGGAGTGTGCACTTCCAGCAACAAGGCTCAAAACTGGTGCTTTCTGCCGAACGACATGGATGGCAGTGGTTGTATCGTCAGCCTTTAAGTGACTGATTCCAATATGGGCGAAACTTCATGTAGTTCTTGTGTTCTCAACGCATTTACTTTGTTCAGAGCTTGTTCATGTTCAAGTTTATAGAGATTTCCTAAGTCTTGATGCGCATTAAAACGTTTATAACTCCAGTGATAATGTTCCGGATGGCGACGAATTAAATTTTCAATACTATTGATAATGACTTGCGTGCCTTGATTGGCATTGCCACTATAAATTTTTTCATCAACCGTTTCGATAAAGATATCGAATCCATCATCAGTATTACGCAAGGCATATAAAAACAGGGCACGCGCTTTGGTCTTTTGAATCAGTTTAGCACTCAAATTACTCGTGGCCAAAGGCACGCCGAAATAGGGAATATATTCACCACCGATATTCGGGGTATGATCCGGCAGGATGACCGTAGTGCCGCCTTGTTTTAAGGCCTTAAAAATCTGACGGACGCCCGATTCATCAGTCGGTACCAGATGCGCCTGTTCCCGGCTACGGGCAGCCCGTACAAATTGATCTGCAGCCTGATTTTTCACAGGTTTATACATAATGGTCATTGAAGTGAACTGGGCAATATAGGCATTCATAATTTCCCAGGTACCAAAATGCGGCACGATTAACACGAGGCCTTTATTTTGTGCAATGGCATCATGAAGTAGATCTTCGCCAATAACGCGATGAACGCGTTTAAGATTTTTCTGATTGCTTGAGCCCCAAATAGTAAAGAACTCGAAATATGACATTAATTCATTGCGAACCGCAGCACGGTTAATCTGTTCACGTTCCTGATTAGACAGTTCTGAAAGACTGATTTCAAGGTTGAGACGAATGACTTCCGAAGTTTTAGTGACTTTAAAACTGTTCACAATAAAGGCCAGAATACGGGCCATCCAGCGAGAAACCGGAAGCGGTTGGCGGCTAATGTATTTGAGTAATCCGTAAGCTGAATTCCGTGAGCCCTGTTTCGTCATTGATTTCGTCTAAGTACAAAAAAAGAGAACAAAATTTATTATAGGCGAAAACGTTTTGTTTAGACAGAATTACCCGATTCAGTGTATATAATGGATTCAATATAAATCAATTTATTGGATTATTTATGTCCGATTGGCCACCAAAACCTGAAAATCAAATACAAAATACGCAACAGCCAGTTCAACCGACTGGTCCGGAATGGAAATTGCTTGAAAAAGCAGTTTTAGCTTCGGTAGAAGAACAGCGCCGTGCACGCCGTTGGGGAATTTTCTTTAAATTTCTGACTTTTGCTTATCTGCTTGTTGTCATTTTGGCATTAGGCAAAAGCTGTAGTTCAGTTTCTTCAGATGCTAGCGCTGCTGCGGGTTCGCATATCGCAGTCGTGGATATTGTGGGTACGATTGCAGCCGACAAGCAGAGCGTCAACAGTAGCAATACCATCAAATCATTGAAAAAAGCCTTTGAAAATAAACAAAGTAAAGCAGTGGTGCTGAATATCAACTCACCTGGCGGTTCACCGGTACAGTCCGATGAAATCTGGCAAGAAATTCAGTATCTGAAAAAACAGCATTCTGGGAAAAAATTGTATGCCGTGATTGGCGATACTGGTGCTTCAGGTGCTTATTATATTGCTTCAGCTGCGGATGAAATTATTGTCAATCCATCGAGCTTGGTCGGTTCAATTGGGGTGATCATGCCGAATTATGGTGTGACTAATCTATTGCAAAAATTAGGTGTTGAAGATCGCACCATGACTTCAGGTGAAAATAAAGCTTTGCTGTCTATGACTCAGCCGGTTGATCCTGCGCAAAAAGCCCACGTACAGGGTGTGCTGGATAATGTGCATGGTCACTTTATTAATGCAGTTAAACAAGGACGTGGCAATAAATTGAAATCCAATGATCCTGCTATTTTCTCTGGCTTGTTCTGGACCGGTGATCAGGCGGTGAAATTAGGAATTGCGGATCGTATCGGTAGCTTAAATACTTTGAAACGTGAACTGAAAACTGAAAAAGCGTTGAATTACACCATTGAATATAGTCCATTTGAATCAGTCTTGGGTCGTATGGGTTCATCGATTGGGGATGGAATTGCTTCTTCGGTTGCACAGAAGCTTCAGTCAGAAAATAGTACAACACTGCAATGAAACCATTGATTCATTTCGCGCACGCCAATGGCGTGCCATCCAAAGTCTATCAAAAGCTGTTTGATGGATTGCAAGATGATTACGATATTATCTATGTGCCGCTTTTGGGGCCGGATAAACGTTATCCGGTTGATAACCACTGGAAAAGCCTGACCCAGCAAGTGATTGACAGTATTGTGCGCCAGTCACATGGGCGACCTGTCATTGGTCTGGGGCATTCTTTGGGGTCCGTGTTAACTCTGCAAGCGGCTTTGCAGCGTCCGGAACTATTTTCACAAATGATCATGCTGGACCCGCCGATGATTATGGGCAAAGAAGCCTTTGCCTTGCATATTGCCAAGACTTTGCGCTTAAAAGCTTTGGATAAAATGTCTCCAGCCGGTCTGTCCAAACGCCGTCGTGACCATTGGGATTCACGTGAACAAGCCGCTGAATTGCTGCGCCCTAAAGGTTTTTATCAGGATTTTGATGCAGATTGCTTCCAAGCTTATATTGATTATGCCTTGCAAGAGGATCCCATCCGAGGCGGGGTAGAACTCACTATTCCTAAAATGGATGAGGTGGCAGTCTTTAGAACCAATCCATCGCTATGGTGGTTGCCTCAGGCAAAACCAAAAATTCCTGTGCATTTGGTCGTTGCCGAGAAAGGTCCATTTCTGGCCCGCAAGTTCCCGCAGCAAGTGCAAAAGAAGTTTGGTATTCCTTTTACCGTAGTCGATGGCGGGCATATGTTCCCATTGGAACAACCTGATCAAGTCGCGAGCTTGGTAAAGCAATTGATTCAGCAACAGTCTGCCTGAGTCATCGAATGTATTGGAAATAAAAAAACGCATCCGAGGATGCGTTTTTTATTTCTAAACTTTTTTAAAACTTGCAGAATTGAACAGGCGCTTGCATTTTCTCATTTCGATACAGCACACCATCTTCAGTATGTTGAATCGTTCCGCTACAAATCCATTCTACAACTTGTGGATAGATCACATGTTCGAGGGTATGCACACGTGTTGCCAAGCTTTCTACCGTATCGTGGTGAGAAACCTTGAGAACACCTTGAGCAAGCGCTTGCCCTGCATCCAGCTCAGCCGTAACATAATGCACTGTACAGCCATGCAGAACATCACCGGTATTGAGTACACGCTGATGCGTATGCATGCCTTTATAATAAGGCAATAGGGAAGGATGAATGTTCAACATTTTGCCTTCCCAGGCTTTCACAAACTTTTCACTTAAAATTCGCATAAAGCCGGCAAGTACCACCAGATCTACATCCCAGTCCGAAAGCTGTTGATGCATGACATCATCAAAAGCTTCACGATTCGGATATTGCTTGTGTTCAATAACTGCAGTCTGAATGTCTGCCTGTTGTGCACGCGTTAAAGCAAAGGCTTCAGGTTTATTGGAAATTACGCCCACAATTTGCCCTGAAAGATTGGCATCCATCAAGGCTTGCAGATTTGATCCGCTACCTGAAACAAGTACAGCAATTTTAATCATGCGAAATTACGCGAAGATCACACGAATTTTTTCGTCTGCACCTGCAACCGATTCAGCATTGTCTTGAATCTGACCCATTGCCCATGCTTTTTCGCCAAGCTGGTTAAGTAATTCAACAGTTTTGTCTGCATCTGCTGCATCAACCACAACGACCATGCCGACACCACAGTTGAAAGTACGGTACATTTCAAACTGTTCTACACCACCTTCGCGTTGTAGAAGTTTGAATAGCTCAGGCCATTCCCAAGAAGATTCATTCACAAGCGCTTGAGCGCCGTTTGGAAGTACGCGAGGCAAGTTACCTGGTAAACCACCACCGGTGATGTGTGCCATCGCATGGACATCAACGTGTTTTAACAGTTCAAGAATTGGTTTTACATAAATGCGTGTTGGTTCCATTGCAACATCTGCAAGTGGGCGGCCATCGACGATTTGATTCAGGTCAACGTTTTTCACGTCCAGGATTTTACGAAGCAGTGAGTAGCCGTTTGAGTGCGCACCTGAAGAAGCTACACCAATTAAAACGTCACCCGCTTTGACTTTAGAGCCATCAATAATTTTACTTTGCTCAACAACACCGACACAGAAACCTGCAAGATCGTAATCTTCGCCTTCATACATGCCTGGCATTTCAGCAGTTTCACCGCCAACTAATGCACAGCCAGCAAGTTCACAACCAGCGCCAATACCAGTGACTACATTTGCAGCAACATCAACATTTAAGTGACCAGTTGCATAATAATCAAGGAAGAACAGTGGTTCAGCACCACAGACAAGAAGGTCATTCACGCACATTGCAACCAGGTCTTGACCAATTGTGTCATGACGGTTCAAATTCAGTGCCAGACGTAATTTTGTACCAACACCATCTGTGCCAGATACGAGAACAGGTTCTTCATAACCTTTAGGAATTTTACAAAGTGCACCAAAGCCACCTAGACCGCCCATAACTTCGGGACGTGAGGTACGCTTAGCGACAGATTTGATACGATCGACTAACGCGTCGCCCGCCTCAATGTCGACACCTGCATCTTTGTAGCTTAAACCAGTGTTTGGGGTAGAAGTTGAGTTGCTCATAATGAAGTCTCCGCATTCGCGGGTGCGATTATAACCTGAATATGTAAAACTCTTATGGTATTTGTGGCCTAAAATGCTATCTTTATTAAAATATTTTAATTTTTAGAATGATTAATAGAGAAAAGGCAAGATTCTATGGTCGATCGTACTTTACGGCGCATTCTTATACTTGCTGGTATAGCATTGATACTTTGGGTTTTATATCTGCTTAAACCAGTTGTGGTTCCTTTTGTGGCAGCTTTTCTAATTGCTTATTTATTTAGCCCACTGGTCGATGTTTTGCACCGCATTGGGCTGGCTCGATGGCTCTCGATCAGTATCGTATTTATCGGGATTGGGGTCGTGGTCACCTTGGTGATGTGGTATCTGGTGCCACTGGTCTGGCAGCAGCTGATGTATGCGCGTGATAGCATTCCGGCCGGGATTCACTGGATCAATTACACGTTTCTACCTTGGCTTTCCGATAGCTTTAATCTGGTCCCGATGGAGATTGATACCGATCAGATTTCCTCCGTGGTGATGGACTATGTCCAGACCAATTATAGTGCTGACAGTATTCAGGCAATGCTGCTGAAACTGGCACAATCTGGTCTGAATTTTATCCAGATTGGTGGCACGATTGTCCTGATTCCGATTATTGCCTTTTATTTCTTGCTGGATTGGGATCGTATGCTGGACAGCTTACGCCGCCTGATTCCCCGTCCTTATGAAAAAACAACCTTAACTATTGTGAGTGAATGTCATAGTGTTTTAGGTGCCTTTGTCAAAGGTCAGTTCCTGGTCATGGTTCTGCTAGGCGTAGTCTATGCAGTGGGACTGCAACTGATTGGCCTAGAGATTGGCTTGATCATCGGGATGATTGCCGGATTGTGCAGTATCATTCCGTATCTTGGTTTTGCGGTTGGAATTATTGCCGCAGTCATTGCAACCTTTTTCCAATTTGGAATCGACTGGTGGCAACTGGTATTGGTCGGGATTGTCTTTATGGTGGGGCAGGCAGTCGAAGGTTATATTCTGCAACCGTTCTTGCTAGGTGATAAAATCGGTCTTTCTCCTGTAGCGGTAGTGTTTGCAGTTCTGGCGGGTGCACAACTGGCCGGATTTCTAGGCATGCTGATTGCCTTGCCGGTGGCTGCCGTGATTGTAGTACTACTGCGGCATATCCGTGAGTATTATGAACATACGCCATTTTATGGTGATCAGGCTGTTATCATACAAGATGCATCTACCGGTTCAATCAATATTGAAACAGCAGACTTAGATGTTGATATTGAAATGAAAAAGCCACAGAAAAAACCGCTGCAAGCAGAGGAGAACTCAAGTAAAATTCATGATCCACATCGTAAAGACTCATAAGGCCAAAAAATCGTATGCGTCAATTGCAGTTAGATATAGAACCTCAGCTCGATGCCCGAATCAGTGATTTTTCAGGGCCGGGTTGGGGGCATGTCATTGATGCTGTCCGTCAATTACATGCAGGCCTGATCAACCAATTTTATGTCTATGGTGGAGCCGGTACAGGTAAAAGTCATTTATTATCTGCCATCTGTGACTCTTATCTGGAAGTGGGCAAATCTGCAATTCAGGCATCTTTGCTTGAGCTTTTAGATGCACCCACTGAGGCGATTACCTCTCTGGATCGTTTTGATCTGGTAGCACTCGATGATATTGAAGCAATTAGCGGCGTACCCCATTGGCAACGCGCAGTCTTTCACTTGATTAATTATAATAATGAAGGTGGTGGGCAGTTGGTGTTTTCATCACGTTTTGCACCTATCGAACTCAAACTTGAATTGCCAGATTTACAATCCCGTCTCACGCAGGCGGTCAGTACTCGTGTTCCGAGTGGCAGTTTGTATGCTGATCGCTATGCGCTGGTTTCCTCGGTGCTCGATCGTCGTGGGATCCATTTAGACCCTCAAATCTTTGACTATTTACTAAGCCATGGGCCGCATCAAACTTCAGTGCTGCTTCAAAGATTAGAGCAGATTATTCAATTGCTTAAAGGGGAAAAATTGAAAGTCAGCAATGCTAATCTGCGGCAGATATATGCCTTGATTGACGAATATCGGTAAAATATAAAAATTCTTGAGTAATTACTCAGTCTATGACACAGTAAGGCAAAATAATTCGCTGTTGCAAGGATTCTGCAACTTTAGAAGAAAAAGAAAGAAATAAAAATTAAGGAGAAGGTTATGCTCAAGAAGAGCATAGGCATAGCTTTGCTATGTATAGCGGGGCAGTCGTATAGTGCAGATATTATTGTAACCACTACAGAAGATATTGAAAAAGATGACAAGGAATGTTCACTTCGAGAAGCTGTTGAGTATGTTAACCGTGGTTTAGCTAAATCAGGTTTTATGGGGTGTGGTGGGGAGAACTCATCCAGTACCATTATTTTAAAAGAAAAAAATACCTATGTGTTGAACCAGCATATCGCGATTAAAAAATCTCTTACCATCCGTGCGGTCGCAGAAAGTGATGGCGAATTCAGTACGGATGAAAAAGCATTAGGCTTGCATAATGCTCATATTCAAATGAAAGGTACTGATAACCTTTTCCGGATCAACAGTACAGATACATTGGTTCAGTTAAATTTGAAAGAACTGGATCTTGAAGGCTGTGGTAAAACCAGTTGTGCTGAACAAGGTGGCCTAATTTATAATAAAGGTCAGCTAATTCTAGAATATAACCGTCTATTTAATGCTGCTGCCAACTTGGGTGGGGCAATTTATAATGCTGGCAAGTTTGGTCAGAACTTAACAAGCCGTGCACAAATTAAAAATAGTCTGATCGAAAATAATAAAGCCCAACGAGGCGGGATCCTGTATAGCGAGCTACCTGCTTTCCTCATTTATCAAAGTGTACTTAAAAATAATCAGACACTGGATAATTCCGCGACCAATATTTATAGCGCGGGACAGTTTGCTGACTCCAGTAAAGATCAAGGTATTAGTGGGGAGGTATTAAGTAGTACGATATTAAAAAATAAGGGTGTATTTATTAATGTCCTGGACGGGATGGGATTGAATAATCTCACCATAGTTGACAATGAAAATACTGCTTTAAATATCCATGCACCGTATGGAAGAGCTTATGTAGCGAATAGTATTATTTTAAGAAATGGTACACAGGATTGCCAAATTATCACTGGTGATAAGTCTGTGTCGCAAAATAATCTGCTGACAGCCTCGTGTGGTGTAGGGGATGCCGTCGCGCCGAACCAGTTCTGGAGTGGTACACGACTTTTTGCTGAATCCTCAGATAAAAGTGAAGGTATTTGTCAGACCCTACAAGAAAATAATAATGCCATACTTTGTCCATATAGCGTTCCTAAAGGACAATTTCTCGGTTATATGCGCCCACGAATTTTGTTGAACTATATCCTTGTGAGTGAATCACCGATTGTGAATAGAGGCACAGGATTGAGTTTAGCAAATCCAACGGTAGCATGTGAAGCGGCAGATCAGAGCGGGATCAACCGTTTGATGGATAATCTGTTTTGTGATCGTGGTGCTGTTGAAATCACGATACCAATCTCAGGCAGTCTGGTGGGACAAGATCTGTTAAAGGGTGAAATTGCCAAGTTTTCAATTGAATCTTATCTGGGAGATAGTGATTTAATTCCAAAAGAACAGTGTAATGCCATTGTTGGTCAGAATCCGACGGGGGAGCCTTGGCAAGATGGCTGTTTGAAAGTGGTACAAACCAAAACAGCTTCCAAGGGTAAAACAATCATCGATATTCATGGCAATGTCGTTTATACCCCCGATTCTACCTGGCATGGAGCAGATATTTTCGAACTACAAGTGGTGACCTCATCTACACGGTTTAATAAAAGTAAACCTTATTTGACTATTACTACTCAAATTGTTCAGGAGCCAAAAAATGAAATGGAAGACAAAGCAGTCAAAACTTCAGGCGGCTCATGGGGGGGTGGTGGACTACTGATTTTACTCGGATTAATAGGTTTACGCCGTGGATTAAAAGATTAAGGAAAAATCATGAAAAATTATAAAAAAGGACTGCTTGCGGCCATGATTTTATCTGCCATGAGTTTGATGGCAGCCGAAGATAAAACGATATATGTAACTACTTTTGCTGATGAAGATGGCGAGAATAATAATGCCTGTTCTTTGCGAGAAGCCATTAAAACTGCAAAACTGGATAAATCTTATGGCGGATGTAATGTAGGACGTACGCTTCGATTGGATGGTTCAGCTGCAGATGTGATTCAGCTTGAAGCAGGCGAGTACAAATTAGATAAAGAGCTGATCGTAGAGTCAGCGCTCAAAATTTATGGGAAAACTCCGCTTAACTATGCTAGTCGTAGTCCGATTACGCTGTTATATCCAACCCGGGAGGCTTTAAAAAGTACTATTTCGGGCCAGGGGAAAACCAGATTATTTAATAGTATGGCCAGTCAATCCAGTCTGGAAATTCATCATCTGATCTTAAAGGATGGCTATGCAGCAATAAATACCTTGGATAAAGGTAATGGCGGTACTTTTTATGTAGCAGGGCCTTTAAGTATTAATACCAGTGAAATAGTAAATTCCCGAGCAGCTGCAGAAGGTGGTGCGATTTATAGTGTAGCAATGAATACGGAAAGGAATATTGTCATTCAGGATTCTTTGATTCAAAAAAATCAGGCGAGTTCATATGGTAGTGTTCTGGCGATGGATTGTCAGGGAAATTTAGGTACAACTCAAACCAATGTGAAAATTAATTCCAGTAGTATTGTTAAAAATGGTTCAGACACTGCTAACAGTATTATTGATTTTTGTGGCTATGCCACAGTAGAAATTGTTAACTCTACTATTGCGAAGAATACTGCCAGTACCACAGGACATATTGTGCGTATGACGAATGAAGTTAATCGTCCGCTCAGTAAATTCTCCAGTTTAACTGCATTAAGTAATACTATTGTTGAAAATACAGCCCAATCTACTTTATTTTATGACAATACCGGGTTTAGGTATTTTAATTTCAATATTTTAGCCTTTAACCAAGGCCTGTCTTGTGAATATGCCTTAAATCAGGGAAATCCGACCAAGGCACAACGTGTTGAATTTTCTACAATTCGAAATGCAATTCAAACGACTGGGCCATCACGTTGCGTATTGCCAGAATTAGACGAAGATACTACTTCAAATAATCTTGATGTCTCTAACAATATAATCATCAGTTTATTAACAAATTATATTGAGCCTGCTATTGATAATCGCTATTTAGGGCTGTATTACCCGCGTGATAATCAGACCGCAACGGATTTGGTAGATATCGGGGTGAGTGGCTGTATTGAACAAGACCAGCGTGGTATTGATCGTGTGATTGGATCCACATTAACATTTGATCCAAGTGCAAAAAATACCTGCGAGATCGGCTCAGTTGAAATCCGACGTTTGACTGCAGCCGATATTACGGACTTGCAAAATAAGAGTTTGGTAGAACTCAATGACTTTTATCAGGAGAATATAGATGATCTCGAAGAAATCATTGCTGATAAAAATACTCCAGAAAATGAGCTTTCTGGTTTAAAGGAAGAATTGAAAAGTTATCAGGATTTGCTTAAATATACCAAGCAATATCAGAAATATCGTGCAATCTATATTAATCCTTTTATCTTGGCTATGCCTCAAGAAACTCTAACCAATGATAAGATTCAAATTAAAGCCTTAAATTCACAAAATTATGAGGTCAGTGTAAAAACTTTAGGTGTTGGTAAGTTAGTTGGTACAGGCAATTCGACCACTGTGGAAGGAAATCCAAATGATCCAAATCTTAAATGTGAGTGGAAACCTGATTTAAACCGGATCATGATGTATCGCACTGATGGTAAGCAGACCAGTTCGGTTGATATGGAGTTCTGTAGTTATACCCTTAAAGACCGGGCTACAGGTGCGAGCAGTGCTGGCCTCTTAAGAGCAGCTTTTAACAACATTGCACCGATTGCAAAAGATGATGAATATTGGCTTAGTCCAGAGAATAATCTTACAGTGACGGTAAATCCGCTTGAAAATGATAGTGATGATGGGGATGGGCCTCTACCATCAGGAAAGTCGGCTTTTTATCAAGATAAAGATGGAAAAGAGATCCCGATTCATATTGTTAAGCTGCCTGCGGGAGTTTCACTGAAGGCAGAGCGACAAGGAGCATGTCCTGATACCTATCAAAATCAGACCTGTTATGGTGGACAGCTGACATTTAGTGTAAAAAATAATTTAAGCCAGGCAAATTACAGCATGGATTATGCGATTTTCGATGCTGATGAAAAAATGTCAGAAAAAGCGATAATCTTGTTACGTAATACAGTTAAAAATACGAATACGTCCTCAAGTGGTGGTGGGGCAATTGGAATGTGGGGGCTACTAGGATTATTAGGACTAGTAGGTTATCGCCGCTTAAGAAAATAAAATATGATTGAAACATCAAAAAAGCCTCCATATGGAGGCTTTTTTATATTAAGTTTTTAATGCGAGTTAGGCTGCTGAGTCACTTGCTGATATTTGAGAATGTATTCTTCGCGAATGGCAAGGCGTTGCTCAGGAGACGCTTTTTGCATACGTGCGCCCAGTTCTTTGCGTTCCTGACTGCTCATCATTTGCCAAGTCTCACGCATTCTTTGTTTTTCCGCATCAGGGAGTTGAGTAAACCAGTCCATACGCTGCTGCAAGCTGACACGTTGTTGTTCGGGGATTTCTTTTAGAGATTGGTAACGTTTAATCAGTGCCAATTGTTCAGAATCAGAAAGACTATCCCAAGTATCAGTTACTTGGGTATTCGCATCCTTGGAAAATAGCCAAAAACGTTCAAATCCTGCAAAGCTGGTTTGCAGAAAACTGAATGCACAAAAAGCAATCGCCAATTTTTTAGCTGCCATGTGGAACTTTGTCCTCACCTAAAACCATTAACATTTCTAAATCTTCAAGCATTTGCGGAGACAGTTTTGGGACTGACACCATTTGAGTTTGTGGTTCGTTATGGTCCGAAAGATTTGGTAATATCACAACGCCTGCAATCGCAGCTGCCAAAGCAAAACCTGACATTTTTAGAAATGCAAAGCGTGAGTGTTTTGAATCCTGAATTTCTTCAAGAACATGGTGCATGACAACAGGTTTGTCTTTATGTTGTTGTGCCAGTCCATCAAGTTTGGAAGTTACTTGTTTTAAGAAATCATCTTGATTCATTCGGATGACCCTCCCAGATATGGATTTAAATGTGCTAAAGAGGCACGTAAGCCTTGGATAGCACGGTGATAATGGGTTTTTACACTGCCTTCTGTGCAGTTCATAATTTGTGCGGTGGTATGCGTATCAAATCCTTCCCAGGCTCTGAGCATAAATGCCTGCTGCTGACGCACAGGCAATTTTGCAATCGCTTCCTGGATTTCTTCAGCAGTGACTGCCTGATAGAGAAAGTCCAGCGGCGTTGGTGTTGATTCATCGACGACATCATCAAATTCAATTTCGTCATCATCGAGACTGACTTTTTTGAAAAATGAAAACATTTGACCACGCCGTGACTCTTTACGACGCCAGTCCTGTAACTTGTTGTTGAGAATGGTATAAAACAGGGGATACCATTCTTCAGTGCTTTTTTCTGCATAGGATTTGTGTAAGGAAATGAAAGCTTCCTGAACCAGATCCATAGCAATACCATGATGACCTTGAGTCGCACTTTCCATCATCACCAAGGCACGCCCAGTCACATCCTGCATAAAATTCTTCAGACGTGCTTCAGCCGTACTCTTCAGAATACTTACATCGTGTGTTTGCAACTGTTTTGGTGCTAAATCCATAGAGATGGAAAATCCTGTCATTGGACACCCACCATTATTCCCAAGTTCATAATCATATAACGTTGGGAATCCTGGTTTGGTTGACAATTAAGTTTATTATTTTTGTAGTTTAATCTATTTTATACACGGGCAGGGCCGTATTAAAACACTGTAACCTAAATCCCTAATTAGATACGTTGACGTACCATTTCAAAGAAACAGATCGAACCGGCAATTGCGACATTCAGTGATTCCTGACCTCCAGGTTGCGGAATGCTAACGGCTTCAGCATGTTGCATCGCATAATCAGACACGCCTTGGCCTTCATTACCCAGAATCCACACGCAAGGTTTACGTAAGTCTTTTGAATACAGGCTTTCAGCACGGTGTGAGCTGGTTACATAGACAGGGATTTGAAATTGCTCAAGAATTTGTTCAAGCGCAATATTTTCAAAGGTTTGCAGCGTGAAATGTGCACCCATACCGGCACGTAATACGCGTGGAGACCAGAGCGATGCAGAACCTTTGGTACACACAATCTGTTCAATACCGGCAGCAGCAGCAGAGCGAAGCAGGGTGCCTACATTACCCGGATCCTGTACATTTTCCAGAATCAAAGTGTCTGCTTTAAAATCCAATGCATAATTTGCTGTTGGTAAAGTGACCACAGCTAAACAGGCTAAAGACGTTCCTAAGGTGCTTAAATCTTTGTATAAAGATTCGCTTAAAACAAAGACCATCCCTGTGTATTTTGCGAGAATTTTCTCGAAATCAGGATGCGAAAGTGCATGTTCAGTGGTAAAAATCGAATCAATTTTACGGTTTTCATGCAGCCAGGCGAGAGACAGATGCGTGCCTTCCAGCACAGTTTGCCCCTGTTTTTTACGATAGGTGTTTTGTTCAATCAAACCACGTAAGTGTTTAATTTTTGGATTGTCTTTTGAATCAAGAAAAAAAGTTGGCATGGGAGATATAATCCACGGTAGCCGATTCAATATCGGCTACCGCTATAAAAAATTAGTTATGATAGCTGGTCACAAGATCAACTTCGTTTTTAGAACCGATAATCACTGGCACACGTTGATGTAGATCAGTTGGTTCGATCTCCAGAATACGGACACGGCCTGTGGTGGATGCGCCGCCAGCCTGCTCCATGAGCATACTCATTGGGTTGGCTTCATACATTAAACGCAGACGACCAGCTTTAGCCGGATCTTTAAAGTCGTATGGATACATGAAGATACCGCTACGACAAAGAATACGGTGAATATCGCCCACCATACAGGCAACCCAGCGCATATTGAAATCTTTTTCACGAGGACCGGTTTTGCCTGCCAATAATTCATCGATATAACGTTGTACTGGTGCTTCCCAGTGGCGTTGATTCGAGGCATTGATCGCATATTCTTTGGTATCTGCAGCGACTTGAATCGCTTCAGAAGTTAGCAGGAATTCTTGAGTTTCCGGGTCAAAGGTAAAGAACACTACGCCTGCACCGACAGTCAATGCCATCATGGTCGATGGACCATACAGTACATAACCTGCAGCCACTTGATTGACACCGGCTTGCATAAAGTCTTCGGCCTGAGTCACGGCATTTTTCGCAGGAAGAATCGAGAAAATCGTACCCACACACATATTGATATCGATATTACTTGAACCATCGAGTGGGTCGAACAAGACCAGAAATTGACCATTTTCTTGTGCAGGGGTGAATTCATCCAGTTCTTCTGAGGCCAAACCACCGACATTCGGGTGTTGCTGTAAAGCCTCAATCAGATAATCATTGGAAATGACATCCAGTTTCTTTTGCTCTTCGCCTTGAACGTTTTCATGCTGTGCACTTCCCAATACACCCGCTAAAGCACCTTTTTGCAGTAATTGATCAATGTCTTTGCAAGTGTTTGCAATCGTTTCAATAACTTGTGCAAGTTCAGGTGTGAGATTCCCGCTTTGTTGTTGTAAAAACTGGGATAAAGTGCGGTATGACATAGGGGAAACTCCAAAACTTAAATCGGGAAAAAATGATCAAAACGATATGCGGCTATATTTTAGATGAGAACGTACTAAAAGAAAAATTAAACTGGATTATTTGTATCGATTTTGCCCTTGCAACTCCTGCGGAAAGTGCTATGTTGAAGACAAAGGAAAATTGAGAATAGGAGCACAGATATGACAACATTGAAGTTTGATGCGACTCCAACGCCAAGCGAAGGCATTACTTTAGATGATATCTCTGAAGACAAGATGAAAGAAGCCTGGCGGGATTATGAAGCAAAACCAGAGTACAAACAATTCAATAAACATGACCTGATCGAATCGATGCATCCGGCTGAACAAGATCAGCTTCCCAAGTAGACCGATTCTTTCATTGAAGCAAATAAAAAGCACTCATGATTGAGTGCTTTTTATTTGATGAAACCATCATGAATGAAAATTATTTCAACAATGGTGGTACCGCTTCATAATTAATTTCTACACGGCGGTTTTCTTTCCAGGCATTTTCGTCATGGCCCGCATTGATTGGCATTTCCTTGCCATAGCTAACTGCTTCTAGTTGACCAGGATTAACACCAGTCGTCACCAAGAAGCTTTCTACTGCTTTGGCACGACGCTCGCCAAGTGCCATGTTGTATTCACGGGTACCGCGTTCATCGGTATGGCCGGTGAGTGCTACACGTGAATTGGCATTGGCCATCAGGAATTGCGCATGGGCTTGCAGCGTATTTAGATCTTCATTGCTGAGTTCAGTACTGTCATAGTCAAAATGCACCACGCGTTTTGCCAAGAATGCTTTATTTTCTGCAGTAACACCTTTTGCAGAAGCACCTGCCATGTTTTGTGCATTCAGTGCTGCATCTTCACTCAGACCTTGAGTATTCACAGTTGTTGTACCGGTCGTATCTAAACCGCCCGTTTGAACTTCAGCGGCAGGCTTACGGCTCGCACAACCTGTCATGACAACAGCTGCTGCTAAAAGTGGCAAGGCAAATAATTTTACTTTGTTCATCTTCATCTCCATGAAGTTTGATTATGGGGTAAAGGGTTTATCAATATAAAAATCTTATTTTGGCGCCCAAGCCGGTTCACGGACTTCACCCGTTTCACTTGGTAAATTCATACGGAAGCGGCCATCCAGCGACATGATCGACAAGAGTCCGCGTGCACCTTCACGGGTGGCATAGACCACCATCTGGCCATTTGGTGAGAAGCTCGGCGATTCGTCCAGCGTCGTTGGCGTCAGAATATTGTTCACACCGGAGGTCATGTCCTGAACCGCAACTCGATAGTTACTGCCGCTTGGACGATGAACTAATGCAAGTTTTTTACCATCTGCGCTCAGCGTGCCGCGCGCGTTGAATGCACCACGGAAGGTCAGGCGTTTATTGCTACTTGATTCAAGATCATGGCGGTAAATTTGTGGAGAACCGCCACGGTCAGAAGTGAAAATAAAAGATTTTCCATCTGGTGAATAACGTGCTTCAGTATCAATGGCACTGTCATTGGTCATACGTTGTAGCTGACGCGTTTCCAGATTCATCTGGTAGATTTCCGGATTGCCGTGCATAGAAGCAGTAAACAGCATGCTCTTGCCATCTGGAGAGAAGCTCGGCGCACCATTCAAGCCGCGGAAGCTGGCCAGTTTTTCACGTTGTCCGGTCGCCAGATCCTGTACATAAATCGCCGGGCGTTTGGTTTCAAAGGACACATAAGCGATTTTTTTGGCATCTGGTGTCCATGCTGGAGAAAGGATTGGATCACGTGAGGTCAAAATGGTCTTTGGCTGTTCACCATCGGTATCGGCAATCTGCAAGGTATAGCGCTGTTCCGGCGTAGCAGGATTACGCAGCACATAGGCAATACGTCCGCTAAAGTCACCTGGAATGCCGGTCAATGCCTGATAGATGGCATCACTGATCATATGCGCTGCCTGACGGGTGCGTGAGGCTGGAACAGTCAGCAATTCATTTAATAGATATTGTTTTTTTTCGACATCATAGAGCTGATACTGGATTTCAAAAGAACCATCGGCTGTGGCCTTGGATGAACCGGTGACCACATAGGGAACACCAGCCGATGCCCAAGCTTCTGCATTCGGATTATTCAATGTCGCTGTTGCAGGCAGGTTTTTTGAAGCACTGGTAAAGCGGCCAGAACGATTCAGGTCATTTTCCACAATAGGATAAATGCTCTGATCCTGGCTGAAAGGTACAACGGCAATTTTAGGTGCTGCCTCAGGTGCCTTGGTAATTTCCAGATGCAATTGGGCATAGGACTGGGTTGCGAATACAGGGCTTAAAGTGCTAATGATTGCGAGGCAGAGTAGATGTTTGCGAGTCTTTTCCATCATTCGTTATTTACTCAAATCAACGGATTTATTGTATAGGTGCTTGGGCTACATCATCGCATGGATTTAATAGAATAAAACCATGAATTTATGACCAAACTGTTATGACACTGTGAAAAGTGAATGTTATTTAATCAATTTAAAGTGAAGTTTAGCTTAAAAAATAAAAGCCATCACAATATTATTTATGTGATGGCTCCGTTTTTATTGCGCAGTAAAGGTTGAAGTAAAGCTTCGTGCTTCACGGCGTGCATCTGGATCGGATGGCATTGGATAAGGTGCTGCAGCACGGACTGCAGCTTCTACACTGGCTTTCATGTCTGAATCACTTGAATTCACAATGACCGAGACCACACCGCCATTATCATTCAGGGTTACACGTGCAGTGGCACGCTGGCCTGATGATCCGACTGGTGTATCCCAGGCGCGTTTGATTTTGTTTTCAAAATCGCGCTTCGCAGTGGATGCAATCCGTTTTGATTCCGCTTTTTTCTGTGCAGCTTCTTCAGCAGCCTGTTTCGCGGCTGAAGCTTTGGCATCTGCATCAGCTCTGGCTTTTGCTTCGGCATCTGCTTTGCGCTTGGCATCTGCATCAGATTTGGCCTTAGCATCGGCATCTGCCTTGCGTTTGGCATCAGCGTCGGCTTTTGCTTTAGCCGCTGCATCGGCTTTAGCTTTCGCATCAGCGTCCGCTTTGCGTTTCGCCTCTGCATCATTTTTAGCCTTGGCTGCCGCGTCTGCTTTAGCTTTCGCATCAGCGTCCGCTTTGCGTTTCGCCTCTGCATCATTTTTAGCCTTGGCTGCCGCGTCTGCTTTAGCTTTCGCATCAGCGTCTGCTTTACGTTTCGCCGCTGCATCATTATTGGCTTTTGCTGCCGCATCTGCCTTTGCTTTAGCAGCAGCTTCAGCCTTACGTTTAGCATCAGCCTCTGCTTTGGCTTTTGTGGCAGCATCCGCTTTTTGCTTGGCAGCTAAGTCAGCTTTTTTCTGTGCTTCCAGTTTGGCTTTTTGAGCAGCATCGGCTTTGCGCTGTGCATTTAGTTCAGCTTGACGTGCAGCTTCGGCTTCCGCCTTTGATTTTTGCGCTGCATCCGCTTTGGCTTTGGCTGCTGCTTGTTTGGCCTGTTCAGCGGCTTGGGCACGTTTTGCTGCTTCCGCTGCTTGCTGCGCAGCCTTGGCTTGTGCTGCCTCTGCCGCTTTCAGTTCCTGCTGGGCTTTTTGTGTATCGACTTTAGGTGCAGGTGGAGCAGGAGGTGTGGCAGGCGCCGTCGTTGGAACCACTGGAGCAGGTTCTATACTGGGTTCAGCAGTCTGGGTAATTTCTTCTGCGACATTTTTATGTGCAGTTTCCTCAAATTCGGTTTCTTCGCGAGTCACCGGTTTAAGGTCTTCTGGCTTGATCAGAACGGTTTTGATCTGTTTTGGCGGTTCAGGGGGATTACTCATGCCCAGATAAAGTAAGCCCACCAAAGCCACTGCATGGATGCCTAAGGTGAATCCAAGTGCGATGGCTTTTTTCTGAAATGGTGGCTTTTTATAGTCTTTCATACTTTATTCTAATGGCTTGGTCAGTAAACCGACTTGAGAAAGGCCAGCATCCTGCAGGCTGGACATCAAGGCCATGACATCGCCATAAGGACGAGTATTGTGGCCATTGATTACGACATTCAGCACCTTGTTGTCATTTTGCGCCTGGGTTTGGGCATCAACAAGCGTACGCGTCAATTCTTCCAATGTGACTGGGCCAGTCGCCTGATTTTTATATTCTAGATAATATGAACCATCTTCTTTCAGTGTGACGATGGTGGGGGCGTCCTTGGATTCGATCGGCAATCCATTGGCCTGAGGCAAGTCAACCTTAATGCCGCTGGTAATCATCGGGGCAGTGACCATAAAGATTACCAGCAGTACCAGCATGACATCGATATACGGCACCACATTCATGTCACTTTTTAGTGGCTTTTTAATACGCTGAAAGCGTCCTGAACCTTGAATCGCCATTAGTCTTTGTCCTGAGTTACGCCCACAGACTGACGTTGTAATAGCGCCACCATTTCTTCAGCAAACAGCGCACGGTCAGAGTAGACCGTTTCACCTTTGGCCGTAAAATGGTTGAAAGCCAATACAGCTGGAATGGCTGCGAACAGACCAATCGCAGTTGCAATCAAGGCTTCGGCAATACCGGGTGCGACCGTCGCCAAAGTCACCTGATCAACATCTGCCAGGCCAATAAAGGCGTTCATGATGCCCCAGACTGTACCGAACAGACCGACATAAGGCGCGACCGAACCAATACTTGCCAAAGCGCCCAGACCTTGTTCCAGATGACCTTGGTCACGGCTTAAACCGACACGCAAAATACGCTCTGTTCCTTCAATCGACTGGGCAGTTGGCGCATGGCGTTTTTTCAATTTCAGGAACTCGCCCAGACTCTGATAGAAAATATCTTCAAGGCCGGTACGTTTAGAATTGAGTTGTGCATTGTTATACAGAGTATTTAACTCAGCGCCAGACCAGAAGATTTTCTGGAAATGTTCATCATCGGCCTGGGCTTTTTTATAACTCATATAGAGCCTGGCAATCAGATACCAGCTATATATTGAGGCTAACAGGAGAGAAAGCATCACCAGTTGTACGACAGGGCTTGCTTGTAAAATAAGATCTGAAACTTGAAGAGATGATTCTAACTGAGTCGCCATAGTTGTTACGTGTGCCAATAAATTTTTTTAGTCTTGTTCCAATTCTTTTTGAATTAGTTCGCGGATTTCATCCGGGAGTCGACGTGGTCGCATCTCTGCACTGATACATGCCAACTCAACTTCACCTGATGCAAGCATGATTTCACCACGATAAATATTTTGTTGCAATACAAATGATGAAGCTTTACATGAAATGACACGTGCCGTAACAGTAATTAAATCATCCATCAGGATCGGACGCATGTATTTGACATTAATTTTATGCACCACAAAATTGTAGTCTGTCTGATGCCAGTAATGGCTCACTCCAGCGGCACGTAACCATTCGGTACGGGTACGTTCCATATAGCGAATATGATTGGCGTGATAGACAATGCCACCCGCATCAGTATCTTCAATATAAACGCGGATATTGAATTCAAAGTGATTCGCCATAGTTTTGTTCCATGCAGATTTTCGAAATTTTTGCTTGTTTTTAGATGCAGGAAAGGGATTAGAGTTTGCCGGATTCCTGCCAACAGTCAAGCAATTTAGCGGTTCAAAGTTTAGCATTGTGAGTCTTGAGACCAATGGCACAAGGTGTCAAATCTGGAGAGAAGTCACTAAGATGAAGTACTGAGCGCTTAACAGCTCATTTATAAAACAGCAGCAGATACTAAAATGCGCGAGTCCTTGGAGCCGCGCATTTTTAGTAATAGAAGATTAGCCTTTATTTTTCTGTTTCCAGTTGGCCTGAACCTGCTCAGCTACTTTTGGATAGTCCAGAATAAAACGGACATGGCTTTCGACACCGGTTTTCAAGGTCGCATCATCGACAATGAAATTCGGGTTGTGATTCGGTGCGGCTTTTGCCGGATCCTGATCTGCTGGTGTGGCACCAACAAAAACGAAGAGCGATGGCATGAGCTGGCCATAATAAGCAAAATCTTCACTGGCGCTGGCATTGTTGTCTAAAACATGCAATTTATCTTCATCATGCACGCTCGCCAAGGTTGGGCGCATCAATTCAGTCAAGGTTTTATCATTGGTGGTCACTGGTGCATAAGGTGCAATTTCGACTTTCACCTTAACGTCATTGGCTGCGGCATTGTGTTCCAGCATTTTCGGCAAGTCTTTTAAAATGCCCTGACGTACATCTTCACTATTGGAACGAATAGTCCCGACCATATTGACCTGATCTGGAATGACGTTACCGGTAGTGCCGCCCTGAATACTGCCAATACTGACCACACCCATCCCTTTGGTCAGGTCGGCTTTACGGCTGATCAGGCTTTGTAAATTGGTCACCATCTGGGCAGAGGCATAAATCGGGTCTTTACCTGCCCAAGGCATGGAGCCATGTACCTGACTGCCATTCACCTGAATACGTAAATGATCGGCACTATTCAAAATCGCACCATCTTTGTAGAAGATATTGCCACTTGGCATGCCTGCCATGACATGCATCCCGAAAATCACTTCAGGTTTTGGATTGTTCAAGGCACCGTCGGCAATCATTTTGCGTGAGCCAATCTGATCGCCATGAGTGAAGTTATCGATATCTGCACCGCCTTCTTCAGCCGGCTGGAATACGAATACCACTGTCCCCGCAATTTTATCTTTATTGGCGGCCAGAACTTTGGCTGCACCCAATAACATCGCAGTATGTGCATCATGTCCACAGGCATGCATCACATAAGATTCTTTGCCTTGATAAATGGCTTTTTGTTTGCTGGCAAAAGACACCGGTGCTGTTTCCTTAATTGGCAAGGCATCCATATCTGCACGTAAGGCCATCACAGGGCCGGGTTTTGCACCTTTTAATACACCGATTACACCGGTTTTGGCATAGCCTTTACGTACTTCAATGCCGTAGGATTTTAATTCTTTCTGGACCAGCTCCGAGGTTTTGAATTCCATGTTGCCTAGTTCAGGATGCTGGTGGATATGCTGGCGTAATTTGATGGTGTGTGCTTCAGCAGCGTGTACAGAATCATCAATCCAGTCAGCCAGGCTGAATTGGCTGCAGAAAAGAAGAGGGAGACAAAGGGATATCTGCTTATACATATTCATACTTCGGGAGAACCTTAAGAATTTGAAATGGTTAAAGTGATTCTTTAGGATGGCATACTGATCTAATTTCGATCAAAACTCTCTAAGTATTTTTTGATACTTTAAAGGTATTCTAGATGTTAATAGCTGTTCTCAAAGAGCTTTATTTGTTCTTTTGCATTGTAAAAATATGTATCTAAATTGATTTTTTATATTTATAAGGTATGAGAATGATAAAAATTACCACATGAAAAAGGATCGGGGAAAAGAAAAAACGATTCCATTTATATCAATAACTCGGATGAAGTGAAGATTTTTTAAACCTCTTCAAATAATTTTGGCACTTAGATTGCATTCACTCTTCCGTAATATTTTTTATGACGGAAATTAAACACATGTTAAAACCTTTGGCTTTATCTCTGGCAGTGGCTTCAAGCTTAAGTTTTATTTCGACAAGCCTATGGGCTGAAGAGTTTAAGATACTGAAACAGCTGGAAAATAAACCAACATTACTCAAAAGTGGTGAATATAAAGGTCATTATTATGTGCCGAGTACCTTGAATACGATTACGTGGGGTTATCTGCCAAATAAAGATGCAAAACCTGTTTTGACTATCCCTTCAGGTAGCACAGTTACTTTCGATACAGTTTCGCATGAAGGGTTGCTAGAAGATCAGGGCCGCAATGCAGAGAAATATTTCACATCAAAAGGTGTCAAGCCTGAACATGTATTGGACGAAGCCAAGCTGATCACAAATTCCAAATTAAAACATGATTTCCATAAAGATGGACCACACATTATTACCGGGCCTGTCTATGTAGAAGGGGCGATGCCGGGCGATATTCTAAAGGTGGAGATTTTAAAAGTTGAACCGCGTGTACCTTATGGCGTGATTTCAAACCGTCATGGCAAAGGTACTTTACCCGAATTCCCGAAATGTCAGAAACATGAGCATGCATCTCCAGCCAATCCTGAGGCTTATGGCAATGTGTCCATTTTTACCCCAATTGAGAAAAATGCTGATGGCGTATGGGAAGGCGTTTTAAAAACTGAATCTGGTAAAGCGATTCGTTTCCCGCTTAATCCGTTTATGGGCACGATGGGTGTTGCACCAAATACCAGCGAGCCTGTGCATTCTGTGCCACCATCATTTTATGGCGGGAATATCGACATCAATGAATTAGGAGCAGGGGCTACGGCCTATTATCCTGTACAGGTGCCAGGTGCTTTGTTCTATACAGGTGATAGTCACTTTGTACAAGGTGATGGTGAGGTGGCTTTAACTGCCTTGGAAGGTTCGGCACGTGCGACTTTAAAATTCACTTTACTTAAATCTGGCAAGGATAAAATTCCAGGTGCAGAGATTAAACAGCCGCTGGCTGAAAATGCTGAATTCTGGATTACGCCGGGTCTGGATGAAGACTTAGATGAAGCCATGCGTAAATCCACCCGTGAAGCGATCCGTTTTCTGGTCAATGAATATGGCATTTCTGAAGAAATTGCTTATGCCTACTTAAGTGCTGCGACTGACTTTGAAGTGTCACAAGTGGTCGATCGAACCAAAGGTATTCATGCCATGATTCGTAAAGCGGATTTTAAGGAGTTTAAAAAAGACGCGAAATAATTTTTGAATAAAACTTAGAAAAATAGGTTTGTGCTTTTGCCAACTGATTTAGACATGGTCAGTTGGCTTTTTCTTTTGTAAGCGGCTGAAACTGTTTAGTATGTAAGAAATAAATAATCAAATTAAAATATGTGGGGAAACGTGCAAGAACAACAAACTCAAGCTGTGGTTTTACAGCAGCCAAAAGATCAGAAAGTGTATTTAGATGTGCAACATTCGACAGATTGGGTAGTGGCAGCTTCAATTTTTGTATCAGGTATAATTAGTTTTATAGGGTTTTTAATAACAGTATATATTGTAAGAAAGTCAACAGAGACTCAAATTATATCTAATCAGAAACTTATTAACAGCCAAGAATCCCAGAGAATGCTAGAAATTCATATAGCATTTATCAAAAAAGGATTAGATAAAGTTTCTGAAAATTCATCTAAATTAGTTCTTCTACTTAGTAATTGGTCCTATAAATATGGGATGATTAATCAGTATATTTTGCAAGAAAAGCAAAAAAATAATGCGTATAAGTATGATGCCGATTCATGGGCTTGTTCTGAAATAGTGCTTTTAGACGAAATATTTGAGCAAATTAGGTTAAATATTGCTGAACTTTCATTTTCATTGAATTTATTGGAAGTTGATGCTGATTTAATAAATAAAATTGATGAAATTGAAACCCGAATATTTTCATTAGTTAAAGAAATTAACAGTACGAATTCTTTTAAAAATGTTCAGGATTTATTTATAGACAGCAAGAAAATTAAATATGATTTAGAAAGGAACTTAATTAACTGTATGAAAAAAGCAGCCTAAGCTGCTTTTTTTAAATTACTTCTATTTTGGCTCAGGCGGTGCCATCCCAAACTGCAAATACGCCATATTGGTGGCAATACGACCACGTGCAGTTCGCATTACATAACCTTGCTGAATCAGGTAAGGCTCAATGACATCCTCCAACGTACCAGAATCTTCTGCCATGGCTGCTGCCAAGGCTTCTACGCCAGCAGGACCACCATCAAAACGCTCAAGCAACATTGACAAGTAACGACGATCGAGTGTGTCTAAACCATCTTTATCGACTTTGAGCATGTCCAAAGCACGTTGGGCCATATCCTGATTGATTTCCCCCGTTCCTTTGACCTGAGCGTAATCACGAACTCGACGTAACAATCGGTTAGCAATACGCGGTGTACCTCGTGAGCGACGGGCAATTTCTTTTGCGCCATCTCCAGTCATCGGTACATCCATCAAGTTGGCTGAACGTTTGACAATGTGGGTTAAATCTTCAACCGAATAAAACTCTAAACGCTGTACGATTCCGAAACGGTCACGCAGCGGAGAGGTGAGTAGACCGGCACGTGTGGTGGCTGCTACCAAGGTAAATGGAGGTAAATCCAGTTTAATCGAGCGCGCAGCAGGGCCTTCACCAATCATGATATCGAGTTGATAATCTTCCATCGCCGGATACAGGATTTCTTCAATCACGGGTGAAAGACGGTGAATCTCGTCAATAAACAGGACATCGCCTTCTTCCAGATTCGTTAGCATCGCTGCCAAATCACCAGCACGTTCTAGTACCGGGCCAGAAGTTGACTTGAGATTGCCACCCATTTCTCGGGCAATAATATTGGCCAATGTCGTTTTACCCAGACCTGGTGGGCCAAAGATCAGGGTGTGATCGAGGGCTTCTTCACGGCCACGGGCTGCACCAATGAAAATTTCCATTTGCTCGCGGACCACCGGCTGACCGATATAGTCATCGAGGGAAGTCGGGCGGATGGCACGATCAAAATGATCTTCGGGTTTTTCAGAACCACTGATGAGACGGTCTTGCATAACGTTTATATACCAATGTTTTAGTGATCCTTTGAGCTGGTAATTTTGACACGGCCTCAAATATGGATCTGAATCCTAAGATTTTCGCCTAGGCGAGGAATTGAATTTTTGCAGAGTCTTTCCAATCAGATTTATATCTGAGTATTAACCTGCGGTTCGCCTTACTTTTGTTTCGGCAAAAGTAAGCAAAACCACCGTCATTCGCAAAACTCGTCGAATATTGATTCTTATCGAATATATCGCAGAAATATTTAACTATAAATGTCTCCTGCCTCAAACAGTTGCGAATGACTTTTACGCGTATCAGACTTTATCCTGTAACTTGGATATCATCTCTATTTATTCATCGACTTCAACGCTGCGCGGATAATATCGCTGGCTTCTGTAAATTCACCTTTGGCGGCATTAACTAGCTTCTGCGCTTCAATTGGTTTATAGCCAAGAGATTGTAATGCAGCTTCCGCTTCAGCCACGGCTGAATTGCCCATAAACTGAATCTGTGGTGCAGTAGAGTTGCTTGGTGCAGCATCTGAAGCCATGGCTTTAAAGCGGTCACGCAATTCAATCATCAGGCGTTCAGCAGTCTTTTTACCCACCCCCGGAACTTTGACCAGAGTGTTGATATCTTCATGTTCAACGGTGTGGATCAGCATTTCCACACTTAAAGTGGAAAGAATACCAAGCGCCATTTTCGGACCAACGCCGTTCACCTTTAATAAGGTACGGAAAATGGTTTTTTCCTGCGCATTGATAAAGCCATAAAGTAACTGGGCATCTTCACGAACAGCCAGATGGGTCCACAGAGTAATTTTCTGACCTTTTTGCAACTGGCAGAAAGTGGTTAAAGGGGTATCAATCTCATAACCTACGCCGTTCACATTTAATAAAACAGTCGGTGCTTCCAGCGCCAGCACTTCCCCAATCAGGCATCCAATCATTTTTTATACATACTCAAATTTAATACAGGCATAGTAGTCAGCATTTTCGATAAAGGCAAAACTCTATCATTCAAATCCAGTGATTTTGCTGAGATTATCATCAAGCGTTCGTTCGCATTAGAGTAACCCGGCTTTATTGCCATGCAGTTCCTGCGCCAGATTATAGGCCTGATGATCAGAAAACTTGGAGACAATATCCAGCACCTGCATAATGTTGTCATAATGATCAGCACTAAACTGCGCACCCGAACGTTTTAAAATGGCCATTAAACGCTGTTCTTTAAAGCTTAAAGTTTTGTGCGGCGTGGTCAGTGGAATAAAGGCATCCAGAATCGTTTGTAAACTTTGATGCGCGATAATTTCCAGACCGGCTTTTTGCGGATGTTCGAAGATCTTGTCTCGCGCCAGTTCTTTGGCCCGGTTAATGCCAATCTCAATGTCGGCACTGCAATAACCCAGCAATGAGCCTTGCAGTTGGCCCATTAGAATTTCCTGCTGATGTCGGGCAAAGGCCGTGGTGACTTCATCTACCAGACGTTTCATGACCCGGCCACGTAAGGCGGCAATTTTTTGTTGCCAGGTGGTATTAGGCAGATTGATTTCTTCAGGCGTGCCATATTCACCCAGCAAGTTCAGGAAAACTGGCTCGACTTCGGCATAACTGAGCATATTCAGGCTAATACCATCTTCCAGATCAATCAGGGCATAACAGATATCATCCGCAGCTTCTAAAAGATAGGTCAGCGGATGACGACAATAATGATATTCACCGAGCTGAATCAAACCCAACTGTTCAGCAATTTCCTGCAAAATCTCTTTTTCAGACTGGTAACAACCAAATTTTGGACGTCGACTGGCCGGGGTGTTACCAGTCGGGTCAATGGCCTCAGAGAGCCATGGGTATTTAAGATAGGCACCAAGTGTGGCATAAGTCAGGCGCATGCCGCCATCATAGGGATGGTAATCGATCTTGGTCAGCAGGCGCAGGCCTTGGGCATTGCCTTCAAACTGGCGTACATCGGCTTCCTGTTCAGGACTCAAATCTTTTAAAAAGTCGGTATGTGATGCATCGTCAAACCATTCCCGAATGGCGTATTCACCGGCATGACCAAAAGGCGGGTTGCCAATATCATGTGCCAGACAGGCAGCCTGAATGATGGCGCCAACATCAGCCGGAGAAATCCAGGCAGGTAAATTATCTTTGATTTTCTCTGCAGCCAGCATACCGAGTGAACGGCCAATACAGGAGACTTCCAGTGAGTGGGTTAAACGGGTATGAATGCCATCATGCTGGGTCAATGGATGGACTTGGGTTTTGCGGTTTAACTGCCGGAAGCTTTGCGAAAAAATAATACGGTCATAATCTTTATGAAACGGGCTTCGTGCCAGTTCAGTGCTCTGCTTTTTACTACCAATCCGAACTGTCGAAAGCAGTTCTAACCAACGCATTTGAGTCATTTATCATTATTCAGTGATCCACTATTTGCATCATGCCAAAAAACTAGCTCCTGCACTAGGGCAGTGCGACATGAATTGTCATGCTCCCTATTGTTATTTTAGTCAGCTGGAAAAGACTGAGAATTAAAAATCGAAATCATCAAATGAACAATAAAAAGCAGACTCAATAGCCTGCTTTTTGTTTAGGATGAAGAATCAAATTAGCTCTTCGCCATTTTTCTTGGCCTGTTGTGTGTCTTTATAGACATTCAGACAAATCGTGAACAAGACCAGGCTTGCCACCAAAGGCCAAAAAAGTACATATAGAGTCAATAATTGACTTGTCATCTGAAATCTCCTTATTTACTTTTCTCAGATAGCTGGTGAAATTCAATCACCATCTTGTTGATTTGTTTAAAATCAAATCGTTCTTTACTGTAGACCAGCGTCAACACCGTACATACCAGTGCACTACTGCCATAAGCTGTTAGTGAGCTTAACAAGGTGCCGTATTCACGCAAGAAACCGATGGTCCATGGCATGAAGCCAATACTGGCCAATATGCCAACGACCAGACCCACTTTCTTGCCAAAGAAACCAAAGGTCATCAGACCCAGCACCACACCAATCCCCAGGGTCGCAACGAGTTCAAAGCCAAGTGCGATCAATCCCTGAATCGGAAGCCATTCAAAACGTACTATCAGAAAGCTGAAAAATGCGAGGCCCACTGACCAGTTAAAGGCCCGGGCATTCACCTTGTCCCAATACAGACTAACAATTACCGGGAATACAATAGAGCCCCAAAGCGCACCCACAAAAATCAGCATCGACAAAATGTCAAACTTTAAGGTGGCAATCACAATTCCAAGCATGGTGGCAACGATCATGGTCATACGGCCAATGAATAGCATTTTCTTTGGATCAGGGCTGTTTTTCGCAATCTGTTTGCCATAAATGTCCGTCATGACAATCGCAGACAGGGCAGACAGATCCGAGTCAGCGGTAGAAGACAATGCTCCAATCACCATGATGAATAACAGCGCGACCATAAATGGAGAAAGATAAGTCGCTGCCATTTGCGGAATCAGGTTATTCAGGTTGCCATCAATGGGCTGAATACCTGCAAATAGTGCCAATAACCCCAGCATGCCTAGACCAATAACAATTGCAGCATAACCAATGGTTGCAGTGATAAAACTCGGTTTGATCAGGTCTTCACGGACTGCAAACAGGCGCTGGGCAATGGTCTGATTACCAATCGCGTAGGCCAATACGGCAACAAAAAATGGTGCACCTTGTTCCAGAAAGGCTGTTTTAGAGAAAAAATCCAGCTGTTCCGGCTGCAGGTGATGAATCCCGCTTTGAAACAGGGAAGGTCCACCTAAGGTGAAGAACAAGGTTGGAATAATGATCACAGCCGCGACAATCATCGCCACCAGTTGACCAAAATCGGTAAACACCGAAGAACGGAAGCCCGACCAGAGGGTATAGGACAGCACACCGATACCGGTAATCAGCACGCCATGGATAAAGCTTAAAGGAGATAAAATCTCAACCAGTGCCCCAGCGGCGGTAAAGTTCACCATCAGGCTGATCACGCTGCCCACAATATTGGAACCTGCCAGAATCATCTGGCTTTGGTTGCCATGCCGGGCATGCATAATTTCTGCCAAGGTGTGGGCATTAGGCGCCAGTTCACGAAAGCGCTTGCCAAAGGGATAGATAAATAAAATCATCAGCGCACCCCACAAACCATAGTGTAGGGCACCGGAAACGCCGTATGTATATCCGGATGAAGCTGCTGCATAAAACGAGGCGGCCCAGATCCAGGTGGCGGTCATACTGGCCGCAGACATTCCAAATCCGATGGAGCCATTCGAGACCATGTAGCCATCAACATTTTCATTTTTCTGTTTAATACGTAACGATAGTAAAAAAGTGATGCCATAGAAAAGCACCATCAATAGTACAGTTGCTGTACTAGTGAATTGAAACATACATACTCCTTAAGCGGGTCACCTTTTGTTTTTGAAAATTAAATCATTGGTGACAGATTAAGGCTCTAAAATAGACAGAGCAGTGAAGCTATAGAACATCAAAAAATTAGTGTCCGAATATAGAATTTATATTCATCTCTACAGCAGAAAGGAAAAACCATTGCCAGGCTCAGAATTTGGACAATTCCTCAGCAATTCGGCTAGAGCTTAACATAAAATCATCAAATTTACTGATGAAGTGTCTATTTGGTAAGATTCTTAGCTGATATAGACGTGTGGGCCTGTTATTCTGTTAGTTGAATAAAAAAGAAAATTTTCTATATTTTTTCAGCAATTACAAATATTTATTTTAAACTTTTCGAGTTAAATAAAACCTGAGAATACGGATTAAATAAAAAAGGTAACAAAATTTTATTATTAATCATTTCTTCATTATTTTTTTATATAAGCCTCATAATTCCTGGTAAATTTCCTCATAAATATAAGTGGTATTTTGCTATTTATATTGTGTTTTTTACGCATAATAGAGCTCATGAATAAATGATGAAATTTCAAAATATTGGATATGGTGGGGGATTTTGTCGATATATTTTTTGGTCTTTTAGATGAGTAAATTTCGCTTAATTATGATCTGAGAAGATAAAAATCAAATATAAAAAAATAAAAGGCCCAAATAAGAAACTTTATTTTTATTCTTTTAGAAGTTGAGAATGGATGTCCGGTTTTTCCCCCGCAGATGATGTCAGATTAAAATACCACTCAGTATTAATTATTCTTTCATAGAGGGGAGTAATTTGCCTCTGTTACTGTAATGGCGGAGATCAGCGGAGAACTGTTCCTTGTAGTACAGAAAACGGCAGAAGACCTTTAACCAGTTTTCTAATCTTAGAAGTCAAAGTTAAGAGTCAATCAAAAGAATCAAAAACAGTCTGCAAAAAATACGACTTCATTAAATCTTGTAATCAAGTATTTCATTTTGGCCTAAATAGGAATTTTGGCAGGTCATGACAATAAAACCTGAATTTGATTTTG
Organism: Acinetobacter sp. 40AMC3-4; assembly: GCF_049898185.1. Taxonomy (GTDB): domain Bacteria; phylum Pseudomonadota; class Gammaproteobacteria; order Pseudomonadales; family Moraxellaceae; genus Acinetobacter. The sequence goes on along the minus strand of NZ_JAFCXG010000002.1, from coordinate 71,620 downwards.
TCCCGATTGTTGTTGAAAAATAATACAATTTTTATGCAGAAAATTATTCTGAAGCGGTTTTGATTTTTCTTGAAAAAAATGTGTTAACCTGTGCGACTACATTCAATTTTCCTGACTGAAAATAAACGAAATATTTTAAAAGTCCAGGATATTTCAGACGTAGTTTTCTGATTTGGCATCTAGCCGATTTCCTTATTTCACAGTAGAATATGCGCTCTCTCAAGTCACATTGTGGCATGGTTGTTCAGACCATCCCGTGGAGCCAAAATCAGCATGTTTATCGTTGCCGGTGCACCCGCACATTCTTCTTTTAAGAAAACTCAACTATTATCGCGTTTGACGTCAATTAGTTCTGTTCAATCAATTGAAAGTCAATGGGTCTACCTCTTTGACCAAGCGCTCAGCGAGCAACAACAGCAATCAGCTTTACAGCTTCTCAACGATGGTCAATCTTTTGAATTGCACCAGGCTGCAAGTGATGAAATCCAGATTTTAGTCACACCGCGCGTCGGAACCATCTCTCCTTGGTCCTCTAAAGCGACGGACATTTTCAAAAACTGTAATACGCCGGTTCATCGACTTGAACGCGGCGTTTTATTTACTTTGAAGGGCGTAAAAGAGCTTTCTAAAGAAGCATTGCAAGTACTTCACGACCGTATGACCGAAAGCGTATTCAATGCGATTGAAGATGCTGCGGTATTATTTGTGGAAACTGCGCCAAAACCACTGAACTCGATTGATATTCTGGGTGAAGGTAAAGAAGCACTGGTAAAAGCCAATAATGAATTTGGTTTTGCATTATCAATGGACGAAATTGATTACCTGACTGAGGCTTTCATCAAGCTAGGTCGTAATCCGAATGACATCGAACTGATGATGTTTGCGCAAGCCAACTCTGAGCATTGCCGTCATAAAATTTTTGGTTCGGAATGGACGATTGATGGTGAAGTTCAGCCATTGTCGTTGTTCCAGATGATCAAGAACACCTATAAAGAATCACCGACAGATGTATTGTCGGCTTATAAAGACAACGCTTCAGTGATTGTTGGTTCGGATACCCAGCGTTTTTATCCAACCCAAGAAGACAACGGCCATCAGGTTTATAAATACAAGAGCCAAGCTGCTCACATCCTGATGAAAGTGGAAACCCACAACCACCCAACAGCAATTGCACCATTTGCCGGTGCAGCGACAGGTTCAGGCGGTGAAATCCGTGACGAGGGTGCGACCGGTCGTGGTGGTAAGCCTAAAGCAGGTTTAACCGGCTTCACGGTATCTAACCTGAATATTCCGGGCTTTGAACAGCCTTGGGAAGAAAACTACGGCAAACCATCGCGTATGGCATCGCCGTTACAAATCATGATTGAAGGCCCGCTTGGTGGTGCTGCGTTTAACAACGAATTTGGTCGTCCAGCTTTAAACGGTTACTTCCGTACCTTTGAACAAAACGTGAATGGCGATGTTAAAGGTTTCCATAAGCCAATCATGATCGCTGGTGGTTACGGAAATATCCGTCCAGATCACGTTGAAAAAGATCCGATCTTACCGGGCGATTTGCTGATCGTACTCGGTGGTCCAGCCATGCTGATCGGTCTTGGTGGTGGTGCTGCATCTTCTGTAGATAGCGGTAAATTGGGCGAGAACCTTGATTTTGCTTCGGTACAACGTGAAAACCCGGAAATGGAACGCCGTTGCCAAGAGGTGATCGATACTTGCTGGCGCATGGAAGACCATAACCCAATCGTGTCGGTACATGATGTAGGTGCGGGTGGTGTATCAAATGCCATGCCTGAACTGGTGAATGATCACGAGTTAGGTGCAGTGCTGGATCTTCGTAAGATTCCATCTTTAGAACCTGGCATGTCGCCAATGGAGATCTGGTCAAACGAAGCGCAAGAACGTTATGTATTGGCGATTCGTCCATCTTCTTTAGAATTATTTGAGTCAATCTGTGCGCGTGAACGTTGTCCGTTTGCAGTACTGGGTGAGGCGACTGAAGCACGTCACTTAACCGTTGAAGATCCATTGTTCGGCAACAAACCGGTGGATATGCCAATGCAGGTGATGCTTGGCGGTACTCCGCGTATGAGCCGTTCCTATGAAACGATTGAACGTAAAGGCGATGATTTTGACGCGGCTAAAGTTACGGATTTAAAAGATGCGATTTATCGCGTTCTGAAAAACCCGACAGTGGCTTCTAAATCATTCCTGATCAGTATTGGTGACCGTTCGATTACCGGTATGGTCGCGCGTGACCAGATGGTGGGTCGCTGGCAGGTTCCTGTCGCGGATGCTGCAGTAACAACTACAAGTCTTGTCGGTTACACCGGTGAAGCAATGGCAATGGGTGAACGTCCTCCAGTAGCGTTGTTGAATCCTGCTGCATCAGCACGTTTATCTGTGGCTGAATCGATCTCTAACATCATGTCTGCGAAGATTGAAAAAATCAGCGACATCAAATTGTCTGCAAACTGGATGGCTGCTGCGGGTCAACCTGGCGAAGACCAGGCATTGTTCGAAGGCGTGAAAGCTATCGGTATGGAAATGTGTCCTGCACTCGGTATCGCGATTCCGGTCGGTAAAGACTCATTGTCTATGCGTACCACCTGGAATGACGAAGGTGAAGACAAGTCTGTGACTTCTCCAATGTCAGGTGTGATCACTGCATTTGCACCAGTGACTGATGTACGTCAAACATTGACTCCTGAATTAAAAGATCTTGAATCTGTACTGGTTCGTATTGATCTGTCTAAAGGTCAGTTCCGTCTAGGTGGTTCGATTCTGGCGCAGGTGTATAAAGCAATCGGTTCAGTGACGCCTGATGTCGACAGTTTCGATGACTTCAAAGCATTTTTCGCATTGGTTCAAGACTGGAACAACCGTGGCTTAATCAAAGCGTATCATGACATCGGTGATGGTGGTTTATTGGCAACTGTTGCAGAAATGATGTTCGCTTCACGTCTTGGTGTCGCACTTGAAGATCAATCTGTTGCTTCATTGTTCGCTGAAGAAATTGGTGCAGTGCTGCAAATCTCGAAAGCAGATTGGGAAGCACTACAAGCTGAAGTTGCAGCCTCTACGCTTAAAGATGCAATTGCAGTGGTGGGTACTGTAAATAATTCTGATCAGTTATCTGTAAATGGTTTGGTACTTGAACGTGCTGATCTGCAAGTGGCATGGACTGAAGTTTCTCATCAAATCCAGCGCCTACGTGACAACGTACAAACTGCAGATCAGGAATTTGCCTTAATTACCGATAAAGCACACAAAGGTATTATCGCCCAACCAACATTCGATTTGAATGAAGTGATTGAAGCACCTTTCATTAACTTGCGTCGTCCAAATATGGCAATTCTGCGTGAGCAGGGTGTGAATGGTCATATTGAAATGGCGGCAGCTTTCGACAAAGTCGGTTTCAATACCGTTGACGTCCACATGAGTGACTTGCTGGCAGGTCGTATCAGCCTGGATGATTTCGAAGGTTTGGTAACGTGTGGTGGCTTCTCGTATGGTGACGTGATGGGCGCTGGTGGGGGCTGGGCGAAATCCGTATTGTTCAATGCTAAATTGCGTGACCAGTTTGAGAAATTCTTCAACCGTCAAGAAACCTTCTCGCTCGGTATCTGTAATGGTTGTCAAATGTTGTCTCAATTGGCTCCATTAATTCCGGGTGCGGATGCTTGGCCACGTTTCCATCGCAATACGTCTGAAGTATTTGAAGCGCGAGCAGTGAACGTTCGTGTGGAAAAATCGAATTCAGTATTGTTACAAGACATGCAAGGTTCGATTCTGCCGATCGCTGTGGCGCATGGTGAAGGTCGTGCAGTTGCAACGGCGGAAAACTTTGCTGCACTGAATGCATCGAATCAGGTGGTTCTACGTTATGTCGACAGCCATGGCAATGCAACTGAACAATATCCGTTGAACCCGAATGGTTCACCGGAAGGTATTACCGGTGTAACCTCTCAGGATGGCCGTGCAACGATTATGATGCCGCACCCTGAACGTAACTTCCGCGCGCTCCAGCATTCCTGGAAACCAGAAGACTGGGATCAAGACGGTGCTTGGTTACGTATGTTCCGTAATGCACGTAAATTTATTGGCTAATTGATATAATCAAGAATTAAAAAAGCCCCGAAAGGGGCTTTTTTAATAAGCAAATTATAGATTTATAGGTGATTAGATATAGAATTGAAAAAGATTAAAAAATGAATAAAGAGTCCTCAAATGTCCGATTTAATTGAAAAAGTTTTACTTTTACAAGAATTGCTAATAGCTAGAGCTACTGATACTTATGAAAAAGGTTCTTCAGAGGCATTTATGCAGCTTAGACAAGAGTTACTGACATTTAAAAACTTTTATGAATATATTCCATTTTTTATTAAAGACACACGCACATTAGATGAATTTGAAGCTAGGATTAAGTGGGATTTTGAATCTTACGCTGAACGTGAAAATTATATTTATTCGGAATTTAAAGAATTCTTTAATGTATTAGAAAGTCTAGATGTTCCTCCATTGGATCAGGTAGTACAGTTGAAGATTGCTGAATTAAGCTCGGATTATATACATCAAATATGGCAGAAAGCATTAGAGCGAAGAAGTACAGATCCCGAAGGTGCGATTACATTAGCTCGAACACTTTTAGAATCGACCTGCAAATATATTCTTGATGAATACGAAGTCGGTTATGGCAATGCTCCAGATATAAATCAACTGTATAGATTGGTGAGTAAAGAATTAAACCTTGCTCCATCTCAACATACGGAGCAGACTTTCAAACAAATTCTCGGAGGATGTAGTTCCATCATTGAAGGTTTAGGATCATTGAGAAATAAAGTGGGTGATGCTCATGGGCAAGGTAAAATAAACTTTAAACCTTCTCCAAGACATGCAGAATTAGCAGTGAATTTGGCTGGTACAATGTCCGTGTTTTTATTCTCATCTTGGAAATTAAAACAAGGTGAATGAATTTTTTATTATAAATATTGTTTTTAAATAGTATGTTAATTTTACTGTATGGAAAAATTAAAATAAATTCACTAACATAGGATTATTCAACCACCAATTTGGTGGATTTTTGCTTTTTAAGCATTCTGATTTTTTAATTTTTTTTCTTCCTGCTGAGTTGGTTTAGATTTTGCTTTTATATTGTATATAAAGTGCTATGGTATGTTTTATGCACAACTTTATTGCACTATAAAAGAAAGATGGAATAGATCGGTTCAGTATCAATTCTCAAAGATGAGGTGATGACATGGCTAAAACACTTAGAATAATGGATAAGGCGGCAATGCGTCAGAAAGGCTGGATGTTGTTTTGTATTGTTGTAGGACTACAAATATTGTTCGTTGTGGGCAGTTACTTGCTGCAGGGTTCTTGATCATCAGCTTTAAGAAAGCCACCATTAAGGTGGCTTTATAATTTAAATAACCAATTGAACCTGCTTCAATACCGCCTTTAACGTATTTTCATAATCAAAAGCTTTATTGGTACTGTCCTGATAACGCCAAGCCACATAACCATCCGGACAAACCAGTACTGCACCAGATTCATGAATTTCAGACTTGGCATTCCAGGTTCCATACACATCACGATAGTCACGTGAACCAATCTGAGTCACATCCAGATATGGCAAATCCAATGCTTCTGCCGCCTGTTTCCAGCCTTTACCGGATAAACCTGTGAGCAGGGTAAAACGACCTTTACCCGTAATATCCAGTGTCGACTGCTTTTGACCTTTGGCATTGATCAGCCAAGTATGCGGAACTTTAGCGCCTGGGCGAGTGGTTGCCTGTAAATAAAGCTGCTCATCTTTTTCAAAAATCTCAGGCTCGGATTCTGCAATCACCGTATTGGAGCTATATCGCTGGTTCAGTTCTACACCTTGTGCATTAAATTCGAAGTTTTTAATTTCCAAAGCTTCAAATAGTTTTTGACGGATTTCAGCACCTTGCTCATCTTCCGCAAAGATACGTTCCAGCATTTGCTTCTGAGTCGTCACACCTTGATCAAAACCAAAGACTTCTTTCAGGTATTTATAATCAAAACGTGACTGGTTCGCACGCGCTACAATCTGCTTGCCGACCGGTGCACGCTCGGTGGTATAGGAATCCAGCAGGGAAGGTGCAGCCCAGCCTTTTACCGCGTATGCCAGTTTCCAGCCTAGATTAAAGGCATCCTGCATGCAGGTATTTGAACCTAGGCCACTCGATGGTGGATGACGGTGTACTGCATCACCACCACATAACACTCGACCTTTAGAATATTCAGTGGCCCAGGTCTGGTTCACATACCAGTACGATAATTTCTGGATTTCAACTTCTTCGACTTCAGTACCAACAAAAGCATTCAGGCGGGCACGGACCTGTTCTTCAGTCACTTGTGGTTCGCCTTTGGAAATGTCAAAGCCCCAACCCATGATCCATTCATTCCATGGCGTAATGGCACGTAACAATCCCATACCGAGATCGCCAAAGCTGGCTTCAGGATTCACGATCCATTGCAGAATCGCAGGACGGTGCTGAACGTATTGAGAAAGATCAGCTTTAAAGGTCACATAGACGGTACCGGCACGTGCCATCACGCCTTCCAGTGGCAAGCCGAGCTGTTCCAATGCACGAGATTTAGCACCATCCATACCCACCAGATATTTTGCTCTTAAGCTAAATTCAGTATTGGTAATGCGGTTCAGGAAAGTAGCAGTCACGCCATCTTCGTCCTGCACATGTGACAGGTATTCAGTATTGAAGTTATAAATTGCACCACGTTCACCGGCATTTTTCACCAGTAAAGCTTCCATTTTTGGCTGAATCAGATCGACTAATGGACATGGACTGCCTTGGATATAGTCACCATGACGTTCATCACCGGTACCCCATGCACTTAAACGGGCGATTTCTTCGCCGACCAGACTGGTGGTAATCAGGCTTTCACCCATCTGTTCCCATGGTGTTGCAATCTCTTTAACCTGTTCTTCAATACCTAAATCACGTAATACTTCCATGGCACGTTGATTGGTAATATGGGCACGTGGACTATTGGCCAGCCAGCTAAACTGGGTAAACAGTTGTACCTTGATGCCATAATTGGCTAAGGTCAGACCTAATGTTGAACCTGCAGGACCGGTACCAATGATCAGAACATCAGTGTCATAGTGTTGTGTCATACAAGACTCCATGTATATGCGTGAAGAACAAGCTATCTATATGATCAGGCAGTCTAGTAAAACAGGATCTGTTGATATAGCGATATTCATATAAACTATCGACCTATTCTTATTTGCAATACGTGGGTCATAATCTTAAGATGCTGACCTGATCAGAAACCGGGCAGGCTATGGAACTTCGACATTTACGCTATTTTATCACCGTGGCGCAGCAACAAAGTTTTACCAAGGCCGCCGAAAAGCTGTTTACTGCCCAGCCGTCATTAAGCCAGCAAATTAAGGATCTGGAACAGGAAGTAGGCGTTGTCCTGTTTGATCGTTCATCCAGAAAAGTCAAACTCACCGATGAAGGACGGGCTTTTCAGGTCTATGCCGAAAAAGCACTGGAAAATGCCAAGCTGGCGGTGGCAGCAGCACGTCAGGTTGCACAGCAGAAAAATAACCAGATTCATATTGGCTTTTTAAACGTGGCAGAAATCAAAGTGATGCCTCAGATTCTGGCCCAGCTTAAAAAAACCATGCCGGACTTGAAAATACATCTGCATAGCCTGACCTGTATGGAACAGATTCAGCGGCTAAAAAATGCTGAACTGGATTTATGTATTACCCGTTTTCATCTCGATCATCCAGATTTTGACAATATTCATTTATTAACCGAGCAAATTTATCTGGTTGCCGCTCAGCATTTACATCCTACAGATCGAATCCTGAAATTACAGGAACTGAAAAATCACAATATGATTATGTGTGAGCAGAATGCAACACCCGTGTTTTATGAAAAGCTGGATCAGCTGCTTGATATTGATCAGCTCGAACATGAACAGCTACTGTGGGTGACCAATGTATTGCAACACATCAATCTGACCAATATGGGAATGGGTTTTAGTTTTACTCCTGAGTATTTACTGAGATTTTTGAATGATCATGTGAAAATCATCCAGACGGATCAGGTGCTCCCAAAACTAGGCTTGTATGCAACATTTAACAAGAATTCTCAAAATCCTGCATTGAAGATAATTACCCAAGCCCTTAAAAATACAATAAATATCTGAATTTCAGGAAGGAATATATGTTAAAGCTGATTTATTACGTACCGGACGAAAATCTGGAAGACACTAAAAATGCAGTGTTTGCAACAGGAGCGGGTGGCATTGGTGAGTATACGAACTGCGCCTGGCAGGTTTTGGGAACTGGACAGTTTAAGCCGCAAGAAGGTGCAGATCCTCATATTGGTGAAGTCGGTCAACTGGAGCAGGTAGAAGAATGGCGGGTAGAAATTCTGGTGCCAGATGAAAAGGCAGTCGAGGTCGCTAAAGCCTTAAAAGAAAGCCATCCTTATGAAGAGCCAGCTTTTGAGTTTATTCAACTTCTGGATATCAAAGTCTAAAATTATAAAATTGATGCTCTGCTGCGGCGCGTTTGACTTGGCGCGCCGTTAGTCTAGATTCAGAAACCATCCAACCTGTTTTTGTTATTATCATCTCTGCCAGAATAATCCAAAGAAAAAATATAATAAGGAAAATAACAATGCCGTGGCCAAAACCGCTGAGCAGCGTGCTTAAGAATACTCTCAGCAAATCTATCCAGTACGGTACAGAAATCCTGCATCAGCGCATTCCATATTCACCGGATAATCCCTATCTGGAAGGTATATTTGCACCAGAGCGGCAGGAACACTTTTCCACAAATTTAAAGGTTGAAGGGCAAATTCCTGCAGAACTGGATGGCGCATTAATGCGGATTGGTCCAAATCCTATTAATGTTAAAAACCCACGCAACTATCACTGGTTTACGGGCGATGGTATGTTGCATGCGCTCAGACTGAAGGGTGGTGAGGCACATTGGTATAAAAGCAGTTATATCGGTTCTGCCAGTGTGCAGAAAAAACTTCATCGACCACAAATTCCCGGTAAAACGCGAGGTGTCGCGGATGCAGTCAATACCAATGTCATCCACTTTGCCGGAAAAATCTGGGCACTGGTAGAAGCGGGTGCATATCCAGTTGAGTTGAATGCTGCACTGGAGTCAAAACGACATCATTTATTTGAAGATGATCAGGATTTTCCATTTACTGCCCATCCGCATATTGATCCTGAAACGGGCGATATTCATGCGATTTGTTATGATGCTTTAAGTCAGAACAAAGTTTTTTATTTGCAGATAGATTCAAAAGGTAAGTTGAAACATTATGTCGACATTCCAGTGAAACATGGTCCGATGATTCATGATTGTGCCATTACCAGATCTCATGTGCTGATTCTGGACCTGAATGTAAACTTTTCTGTACGCAGTGCTTTAAAGGGTTCAATGTTGCCATATCAATGGAATCCAAAACGGCAGGCACGCATGGGTATATTGCCTTTTGACGGTAAGGCAATTGATATTCGCTGGTATGAGATTGATCCCTGTTTTATTTTTCATACCGTGAATGCTTATGAGCTGGATTCTGGTGATGTGGTTATGGATGTGGTGGTGCACTCCAAAGCCTTGGTCAGTTCGATTCAGGGACCGATTGAAGATCAGGATATTCGGCTGGAGCGGTTCATTTTTGAACACGGCACTGGAAAAGTGGCTCGGACGATATTATCCGAGATGAAACAGGAATTCCCACAGATTAATGAAGCTTATACCGGACGGCCTTATCGCTATGTCTACACTATTTCCTTTGGCGAGTTTGATGATCCTTTTCATGTCAGCAGCAATACTCTTTTGAGCCATGATGTGGAAACTGGCAATTCAGAAAGCTATTCTTTTGGAGAAAACTGGGTAACAGGAGAGGTGATATTCGTCGCACGGGAAGGGGCGCAAGCTGAAAATGATGGCTGGCTCATGTCTTATGTTCATGCTCTAGATGGATGCCCATCCAAAGTGGTGATTCTGGATGCACAGCAGATGACGACAGGACCGATTGCAACCATTCATTTACCGGTTCGTGTACCCGTCGGGTTTCATTGTAACTGGGTTGATTATCGGAAATTGAGAACAATATGAGCTTGAGTTAGGTATATATAGCTATCTATATAAGTAGAAACCTCTGAAATCAAACGGACTTTATCATAGGCTTACAATTGAAATTCAATTCCAGAATTCTTGATATTTTGAGACCCAATACAATTTGGTTTTTATGTCGTAGCTACCATCGGGATTCAGGGAAATGAGGTAATGAATCTCTTTACCTTGACTACGGTTGCCTTTACCTTCAGAAACTTGGTACTTATATTTTTCTACTTCTTGAGGAAGAGTTAGTACAATACGGTTCCATGCTGTGGCTGGGATTTTTGCTACACCTTCCTGTTGCGCTGCCATTATAGCGAGTCTTTTTTTTGCTGCCTCTTCTCCTTGAGCATAACGTAGTTCTTCAGGAACACCATATCCTTTTTTTATTTGCTCTTCATAAGTCAACCAAGGGGCATATTCAATAATAATTTGTTCAGGCACATAACCTTCAGGAGATACTTTACAAGTGTTATCTGTAGTTAAATATTTAGTTTTTCTTTTTACAGGCATATTTCCATCGCTATCATAAAAATTACGACACAATGGCTAATTGTTTTTAAAAACAAAGTTATGCTCAAAGTCGGATGGCCCTACAACAAAAGTGATACTATTCTTCATAAGCGGTGCCGTTGCTTGACAGCCAGTTAATAAGCAGATAACACAGATTACTAGATATTTTATTTTCATTAGTTTGCTCCTAGGTTTAAATCTAGATTAAATTTTAATGCTGTTCCGTAATTGGCTTTGATCTAGTTAAAATAATTTATGATTTGAATTAATTTTTTAAATGTTGTTATTATATAAATATTAATTAAACAGATGATTATTTTTTTTAATTATAAAAGATATCTATTATTTTAAATAGATATCTTTTATGCGAATTATTATAATATTATTTCCTGAAATTTAAAAAATATAATTTCCCCTGATTTTAACTCAATTTTTATATACTTTAATTTCCCTTTAATTCAACTAATGCGAAGGAGCTAGATTGCGGAAAATATGCTTAAGACTGTGTAGCATTTTTTCAATTTGCAACGGTGTTAAACCATCGAAAGATTGCTCTAGTACAACAACGCTAAGATCATTAATCTTTTTAATCATTTGCTGACCTTTTTCGGTTAATAATACTCGGGTAATTCGTGCATCATCCTCACAGGAATAAGTATGTACTAATCCCTCATCTTTTAGGCGATAGATGATTTTAGTAGTGGTCGACATCTTATAAATCAACATGTCAGATAAATCAGAAATACTCGCTCTATTTTTAAATTTTAATGCCAGCAAAATACGTCTGCGAGAATTGTCTAAACCGTATTTCTTTAAGGCATAGTCAACATTTTGCACATATTGGGTATGCACTTGACTAATCCAATGATAGGGTGAATCTTCTAAATTAAAATCTGTAGGAATGGATAAAAATTTACTGTACTTTTTTGTCATGGCCTCAACTCTTCTATATGTTAGGGTCTTTTTAATTTGTTTAAAAAATGCATTTTATTTCAAAATATTTACTATCCTATTATAAGGTTATGAATCTTATCTTCAGTACGTCTTCACCTCCTATTTAACTTCTTTTTAAGACGAACCCTCTAATTCTTTTTTGCTTCTTCGAGCCTCTTTTTATAAAAGAACTAGAGAGCCAAAATTTCAGTCACATTTTTTTTTATTTATCTATTGTTATTATGCGAACTGATTAAATCATCTTAATGATTAAATGATCCATCACAAAAAATACCATTTTCAATTAAGAAATACTTAAATATTTGTTCCGGTTAGCATTTTTTTATTTCGGAAAATTCATCTTTCTTTTTGCCTTAACTTTAATTCATTAAGCTTAAGATAGTTTTGTAAGTCTTTTTAAAGCATATTAAGATATTGTTTTATATTGATATTTAATATTTTAATTTTTTTATACTTTAAAAGTATAAAAATTATCTTCATGAAAAATAGAAGAAAAATAAACTATCTTTTAGATTCCGCAATAGACATTTTGTGTGATTGTGTAAAATTTTTTTAAACTTTTTAGTTCAGCTTAATTCTCGATTAAAAAGAAATTTAACTAGAGAAATCACTAAATTGGATCTTGAACTCAAAACTTATAATCAAAAAATTAATGGAAGAAGAATCGGAATTGTGCATGTATTTGGTAGTGTGAAAGCTTTCAAAATATTTACTGAGCACGAGCAGAATAATGGGAAAAGACCCGATTTAAGATTTAATTTCTGGCATCTAAAATTTGTAACTTAGTAAAAAACAACTTATGAAAGGGCGTTAATAAAAAATATGAAATTTCCCTTAAGATTTATCTTATATAGTTTTTAGCGAATAAAAAGTGAATGATGTGACATCCATGTCACAAGATATCTACCAGATTTAAGCTATTTAATTTCTAAGATGAGAAGCTTAAATCTTCTGAATAAACAGCTCACGATCAAAACGGTACTGAGGGAAGAATACTCCATCTTCGGCACGTTCACCTGCACCAATTACCATGACCGGATACTGTTCATCATTTAATTTCAGAATTTCACGAACCATCGGCTCATCAAAACCTTCCATCATACAGCTATCAAAACCATAAGCACGTAAAGCTAAGACCAGATTTTCACAAGCAAGTGCCGTTGTTTTGGTCGCCCACAGTTTCGCATCAGCCGGGCTGAAAGCAGACACTGGCATTTGTTTATCCAATGTACGGGCAACTTTGAAAGCCACTTTCTTAAAGTTACCAAAAGCATTCAGATAACCAGTCTTATAGTTGTAAGGAATATATTTATAGTATTTCTTAATTGCAGGCGGTGCTTCAGGAAATGGAAATTCATTCACATTACGTTTCGCCATTTCATCGATACGGTCGGTACGTGCGATACAGACAATTAGCTCAGAAGCTGTTTTGGCTGCCAGTTGACTCATACAGGCTTTTACCAAACGCTTTTTCTTGCCCGGATTTTGTACCACATAAAAAGTCCAAGGCTGTAAGTTCGACGAATTCGGTGCCAACAACGACAAATCCAGACAGGCATCCAGAACTTCAACGGGAATTGGCTTTTTGGTAAATTTACGCACCGAACGTCGGCTTTCAATCACCTTACGAAAATTATCGACATCTATATCTTGAGGTGCAGGTTCGTAATAACGTTTCTTTTCTGGATTTGAACTATCTGTTGTTTGGGAAGAGGTTTGGGAGTCTTGATTTGGCATACTTCAGATTCTTGGAAAAATAAAAGATTGAGGCAGTCTAAACCACCTCATTGAACTCATAAGTTTGAAAATTAGTTGAATTGTGTGAAATCAGGTTTCCGTTTTTGCATAAAGGCTTGAACCGCTTCCAGCATTTCTGGCGAGCCGACACGCTGCATGAAAATTTCTGCTTCATGGTCAATCCATTCTACAATTTCATTCACATTGTGTTTCATCAAGGCTTTGGATTGCACCAGTGATGCCAATGGCAGGGCAGAGAGCTGGGCAGCTTGTGCTGCTGCTTTAGTGTAAACATCTTCTTCAATGCTATTCACCAGACCTGCATCGAGTGCTTTTTCGCTATTGAATTTTTGCGCAGTCAGCAATAATTCAGCTGCTTTATGATAACCCGCTTGCTGAATCAACAGCTTACTTGAAGCGCCTTCAGGCGATAAACCCAGACTGACGAATGGAATCTGGAACAGGGCAGTATTGTCACTATAGACCAGATCACAATGCAGTAAGATCGTCACGCCAATGCCGATCGCAACACCACGCACCGCAGCAATCAAAGGCTTGGAAAATTTTGCGGCAGATTTCAGTAAAACAAACGGCGGGCCTTCAGCAGCGGGTGCTTGACCTTTCTTCGCAGCAGATTTCATAAAATCCTGCATATCATTGCCCGCACTAAAGTCTGCATCCTGACCACGCAATACAACTACACGAACTTCAGGCGCCTGATCTGCTTCATCTAAGGCTTTCGCAATCCATAAATAAAGCTCGCTATATAACGCATTTTTCGCTTCCGGGCGATTGATGGCTAAAGTGAGTACACCATGTTCTAAATTCGCATTCAAATGCTCATGAGGTTGTTGAATACAGCTCAGTGTCATCGTACTATCCTTGCTTTAAAACTTAATTTGATTTTATGGGAATGATTATGTCGCATATTTATTGGGACAGCACAACTCATGAGTCATAAAAAACTGATCCCTTATGAACTATACATTTGATTATCTGGTTTTCATTGGCCGCTTTCAGCCTTTTCATCTGGCACACATGCAAACGATTAACATTGCCCTGCAGCACAGTCAGAATGTGATTTTAGCGCTTGGTTCTGCACAAAATGAACGCAATATCAAGAATCCATTTTTGGCTTCGGAGCGTGAAGCCATGATCCTGTCAAATTTCAGTCCTGAAGATCGAGCTCGGATCAAATTTGTAGAAGTCATAGATGTTTATAATGATGAAAAATGGCAAAAACTGGTGAAATCGCTGGTGAATCAGGTTATTGAACCGGATGCCAAAATCGGACTAATTGGGCATTTTAAAGATGATTCTTCTTATTATTTAAAGTTTTTCCCAGAATGGGAAATGGTCGAACTTGACAGCCTGGAAGATGCCTTATCCGCTACGCCGATGCGTGAAGCTTATTATCGTGGCGAAATTCAACGAGATAAATTTCCACAAGGCACGATTGATTTTCTAGAGAATTTCCAAAAAACCACGACCTATCAGCAACTCAGTGAAAAATTTGCCCAGAATGATAAAACCAATCTGCTTTAAAAGTATCAGGTTGTTATGGGGTGATTCATGGTCGTTTGAGCATGCTGTTTCAAACATTCCCCAAGGATTTCTAGAGCAGGAGACTGTTCTTTCCAGTGATGCCAATACAAGGGTACTTCAATTCGCATCTCACTTGAAAGTTCAAGCAGTCGACCTGACTCCAGCAAATCCCTGGTTTGATAGTCCGGCAGCCAGCCATAGCCTAGACCCATGACAATCGCATCAAAAAATGCGTGGGTCGATGGAATAAAAAAGTGAGGATATTGAGCAAGGTTCAGGCCAAATTCGTGCTGAATAAATTGGGTATGGAGTTGGTCTTTTTCATTAAAAATAATGGCAGGGGCAAGGCGTAGCGCATCCCGATGTACGCCTTGATGAAACCAGTTTCGGGAAAACTTAGGGGTGGCAACCAGACGATACTGCATCTGTCCGATCAATTCGGCCCGGCAACCTTTCATTGCCTTGGCTTCAGTACTCAAACAGGCATTGACGAGACCTGCTTCTAACAGATGATGAGTTTGAGATTGATCATCTACCTGAAAATGCAGCACAATTTTATGCTGGATCAGCTGGGCTTGTAAGGTGGGTAATAGCCAGGTCGCGAGTGAATCAGCATTGGTGGCAATATTCAGACAATAGAAACCTTCATGTTGCAGCTGTCCACCCAAATCTTGCATCAAATTCTGTTCTAGCAAACGTTGATGCTGTAAATAATGCAATAAAGTTTGCCCGGATTGGGTCACGCGGCAAGGCCGATCTCTGACCAGAAGCAATTGTCCCAATTTTTTTTCCAGACTTTGAACACGAAGGGTCACTGCCGAAGCAGTAATATTTAGCTGCTCGGCAGCCAGATCGAAACTTCCCGTTTTTGCAACTGCATAAAAAGCATCACATTGTTTCGCATTCAGCATTTCTATTATCTAAAAATAATTTAGTTAAATTGATATTAACTTAGTTTTAATTAATCGCACTCATTTTGTTCAATAATTCATTTATTCGAAAAAGGGGGAATGTGATGTTCAGTTATATGATGAGTGGTTTTGCTGTGGGAATGAGCCTGATTGTCAGTATCGGTGCACAGAATGCTTTTGTATTAAAACAAGGTTTAAAACAGCAGCATGTGTTTTGGGTCTGTGTGATTTGTGCCTTATCTGATTCCATTTTAATTCTGCTTGGCGTACTGGGCTTTGCGCGCGTCATTGAACATTATCCGGATATTGTTATATTTTCTAAATATATTGGCGCAGGATTCCTATTTTATTATGGTTTACGCCATGCGATCAGCGCATTTAAATCAACCGAGGTCTTGGCACCAAGTGGTCAGCTCACAGAGCATTTTCTACAAGTACTGATGATCTGCCTGGCTTTTACCTGGCTGAATCCGCATGTTTACTTAGACACAGTCATATTGATTGGATCAATTTCAACCCAATACGCCTTAGGAAAATGGTGGTTTGCTTTAGGTGCTGTCTGTGCTTCCTGGTTTTTTTTCTTTAGTTTGGGATATGGAGCAAAAATACTGACGCCTTGGTTTCAACATCCAAAAGCATGGAAAATACTGGATGCTATTATTGCATGTACCATGTGGGGCGTCGCGGTGTCATTAATACTCAGTATTTGATTTAGGCTACGGAAGTGGATAGATCGGTTAAGAGTTGTCTAAACGTGTCATTTTAGATAGTGATCAAGAATAGGCAGCGCAGAAAACAACTCTTTTCATTACTACGAGCACATGGATATTTCCAATATAAATTGAGCTTAAAATCAACGATCTGTCTTATATAAAAATTTATAAAATCAGAATTTTATAAGATGAAAACAGTCTCCTGCTAGGCTAGCAGGGCCACTTATTAGAGAAAAATCAAAGCAAGTATTTTGTCCGTTAGTCATGAATGATTTTACAAAAACTTCAATAAACTGGTATAAAAAGAACGAAAACCTGTTCGTTCAAAAAACAAGAAAATTTAGTTTCAGATTAAGCCGTGTACTTAAATCCGATCAATAAGAAATTAAACAAGGTGGATTTAAAATTGAAAACAATAATAAAAACTGGGCTCCTTAGCCTAGCGATCTGTTTAGCTTTGACTAGTCAGTCTTTTGCAAGATCATGGACCTTAACTCCCAAAAGTGATGTCGGTTTTGAGATTAAGTCGATGGGTCTTACTGTAGTTAAAGCCAAGTTCAATCAGGTTCAATCTACGATGCAGTTTGATGCTAAAGCACCGCAAAATGCCTCAACCCATTTGGTCATGGATGTAGAAAGTTTAAGCTTTAGTAAGCCGCTATTTAAACATATGATTTTGGGCGAAGACCTGTTTTATGTAGAAAAATATAAGACTGTAATTTTTAAAAGTATCCAGTTTAAAGATCTAGGCAATGGCAAATACAATGTTTTAGGTCATTTAACCCTGCGTGGTGTGACCAAGCCAGTGATTTTCGAAACAACCTTTAAACCCAGTATGTCGAATGCCAAGCTGCTTGATGTTCAGGCATCTGCCGTGATTAACCGTAGGGATTTTGGTATGAAAAAAGGAATTGCCGGGGTAGGAGATAAAGTGAATCTTCATCTATCAGGACAGTGTGAAATGAACTAGGGGAAATATAAAATACTTGATTATACAAATGTTATCGTAAAAAAAAGCCCGAATGTTTCGAGCTTCTATTCATACACAAGCATACAATTAAGCAGCTTGCAAAGCTTTTAAATCTTCCAAAACTTGTTCTGCATGACCTGCTGCTTTGACCTTACGGTATTCTTTGACCAGTTGGCCTTTATGGAAAATAAAAGTTGAACGCTCAATGCCCATCACTTGTTTGCCATACATGTTCTTTTCTTTAATCACATCAAAATGATGACACAAAATTTCTTCTTTATCGCTGATCAGATTGATACTCAAATTCTGCTTTTCAGTAAAGTTCTGATGGGCTTTTACCGAATCACGGGATACGCCAAGAATTGTGGTGTTCAAAGCATCGAACTGATCTTTTAAACAGGAAAAGCCAACTGCCTGAGTGGTGCAGCCCGGCGTAGAATCTTTAGGATAAAAATAAATCACCAGCCATTCTGTATTTAACTGGGTTAAATTGATTTCGCCTGTCGTCGCAGGAAAATTCTGGTCAAGCAAACTAATTTCAGACATAAAAACTCCTGTTTTCTTTAAATTTTTTCAAAAAAATAAGCCACATTATAGTGGCTTATTTTATCAAAGAATAATCAGATCTTATTTCTTTGGTGCCGCTTGAGCTGATTTCATTGCTTCTTCAGTCAAAGTTTTCAGTTTGCCTGTTAACTGTGGACCAAAGCATGCTTGAAGATCTTTATTCTGCTTCTGTACAAAAGCTAAAGTGCCTGGGCTTTTCTTCTGGTTAATAGTGCTTTGAATTTCCCATTTTTGTGCATTGGTTAATTTGCCATCTGCTTCAATAGCACAACCACAATATTTGCTGACTTCAGCAGATGTCAATTTTTTGCTTTTGCCAGTTTCATTTTTACAAACATTGATCAATGCAGATTTTACATTGGTGCTTTTATAAGCTTGTTGTAATTTGTCATCAGCCGCTTGAGCTGTAGTTGCGAACATAGCAGCAGCTGAAACAATTGCTGAAAGCACGATGCTTGATTTTAAATTCTTCATAAACTCTACCTTGTTATTACGGTATATAACGTGTCGGGTCTTCAACACCTGCGTCCGCAAAACCCTGTTTACGTAAACGACAACTGTCGCATTTGCCACAGGCACGTCCTTGGTCATCTGCTTGATAGCATGACACCGTTTGACTGTAGTCTACGCCATGTTCAATACCTAAGCGAATGATATTTGCTTTGGATAAATGTAACAAAGGTGTTTCAAATTTGAGCGCCTGACCCTCTACGCCAACCTTAGTCGCAAGGCGTGCCATGTTGGCAAATGCGTCAATAAATTCCGGACGGCAATCCGGATAACCGGAGTAATCAACCGCATTAATTCCGATCACAATCGCTTCAGCTTCGAACACTTCAGCTGCTGCTAAGGCGTAAGACAAGAAGATAGTATTACGTGCCGGAACATAGGTAATCGGAATGCCAGCCTGTTCATGGTCGGGCACCTCAATACTATGATCGGTAAGGGCTGAGCCACCCAGATTACCCAGATCAATATTGATCACTCTATGTTCCACACCCGCACGTTGCGTTAAAGCTTTTGCTGCATCCAGCTCGGTCGTTGAACGCTGACCATATCGAAAACTGAGTGCGATACATTCATAGCGTGCCTGTGCCCAAGCCAGACATGTTGTTGAGTCTAATCCGCCAGATAACAGGACAATGGCACGAGGGCGCATAAGCTGATTCTCCAAAAAAATACTTTACAAAAAATTAACGACCAGTTTCATCATTCCATAACAACTTGTGTAGCTGTAACTGGAAACGAACAGGGAGATGGTCTTCTAAAATCCACTGAGCCAAATCACGTGCCAGTGGTGGTAACTGAACTGCACCTTTTTCGACCGCAAATGCAGGCGAAAACCAAACTGTACTCACTTTGTCTTGAAGTTGGTACAGTTCTAACTGCTGCTTTGACCATTCATAATCTTCACGATTGCATATCACAAACTTGATTTGATCATGTGCAGTTAAATGATCGAGATTAGAAAGCAAATTCCGTGCAACTTCACCTGAAGTTGGTGTTTTTAAATCGAGGACTTTGGAAACACGTGAATCCACTTTGGACACATCTAGAGCCCCACTGGTTTCAAGTGAAACCTGACATCCTAAATCTGCCAGTCGCTGCATCAGGGGCAGGGCATTGGGCTGTGCCAGAGGTTCACCACCGGTCACACAGACGTAAGGCGTTTTAAAATCAAGCGTAGTCTGGATAATATCGTCTAGAGACTGACGCTCACCACCTTCAAAGGAATAGGTGGTATCACAATAGCTACAACGCAATGGGCAACCGGTTAAACGGATAAATACTGTTGGCAGTCCTGCGGCATTGGCTTCACCTTGCAATGAATAGAAAATCTCCGTAATGCGTAAACCCGCAGACGGATCAGAGACAGGAATTGCGGAAGATCGAAGCGTATTCATAACAAAACTAACCAATGAAAAATAAATAACCGGGTATAAAAATAAAAATCCCTACGATTATTACTAATCGTAGAGACGAGGAGCGATTGAAGCTCCAAGGAACACGAATGTGTCCTCTAAGTTAAGACATCTTAGTCTTCGCGTAATAGATCGTTCAGACTTGTTTTAGAACGAGTTTGTGCATCAACTTTTTTTACGATAATGGCAGCATATAAGCTGTAAGTACCACATTTAGATGGAAGGCTACCTGCAACAACGACAGAACCTGCTGGTACGCGACCATAATGGATTTCGCCAGTGGCACGGTCATAAATCTTGGTTGATTGACCAATGAATACGCCCATTGAAATCACAGAACCTTCTTCAACGATTACGCCTTCAACGATTTCAGAACGTGCACCGATAAAGCAGTTATCTTCAATAATGGTTGGATTCGCTTGAAGCGGTTCAAGCACACCACCAATACCTACACCACCTGACAAGTGAACATTTTTACCGATTTGTGCACATGAACCTACAGTTGCCCAGGTATCAACCATCGTGCCTTCATCTACATAAGCACCAATGTTGACATAAGAAGGCATCAAGATCACGCCTTTAGCCTGGAAAGAACCTTTACGTGCAACAGCAGGCGGTACAACACGTACGCCAGCAGCCTTGAATTGTTCTTCAGTCCAACCTGAGAATTTAGTCTCTACTTTGTCATAGAAACGAAGATCACAAGCTTCCATTGGTTTGTTGTCGTTTAATTTAAATGATAACAATACCGCTTTTTTAATCCATTGATGAACAACCCATTCACCATCGATTTTTTCAGCAACACGTAAAGTACCATTGTCTAGACCAGCAATTACTTCCTCTACTGCTTGACGAATTTCAGCAGAGCAATCTGCAGCTGTAAAATTCGCACGGTCTTCAAACGCTTGTTCAATGATTGTTGAAAGCTGCGACATGATCTTCCTTCCAGAAAAAAATTTTCTAGATTTTACACTATATTGCAGGAAAAATAGTTGAAAGCACTAAAAATAGATGAAAAATAACCAAAAGTGTAGAAAGCGTGAAATTATTAAAGTGATAAGTATACTTTTTCATTATGTTGAAATGTAGGAGAAGTGTTAGAAAACACTTGGTTCTCAACAAGAAAAATTAATTTGTATCAAAAAATAACAAAAGATGAGCAAAATGCGAATAAAAAATATTTTTTAAGTCCTTTATATTGAGCCTATCACGAATAACTAATGATCAAAATAAGTTCTTTTGAGGAGAGAAATAATGAAAGCTTTATATCAACTTTTAGCAGTATCCGTTCTAGCTGCCACAGCTGGATCTGTCATGGCTGCTGATGAAACAATCGTAACAGATGAAGGCGTTGCTGAATTCTCTTTCTTTAAACCAGCTTCTGTTCGTGCTGAAGTCGGTACTACCGGTTATGGTGGTGCAATTTCCTGGAGTGCTAACCCATATGTAGGTGTCACTCTAGGTTATAACGGTGGAGACATTTCCTGGTCTGATGATTTATCAATCAATGGTTCTGATTATGACTTGGATATGGACAATAACCTGACTTACTTGAATGCTGAAATTCGTCCTTGGGCAAACTGGTTCTATATGGCAGCTGGTGTAGCTTATGTAGATAATCAATATGATATCGATCGTCGAGTTCGTTCTGGTGAAACCTTCTCCGTAAATGATGTTGAATTCCGAGCAAATGGAGATGCACGTATTAGTGGTGACCTATCTTATAAAAATAATATTGCACCATACCTAGGTATTGGTTTCTCTCCAGCAATTACTAATCGTTGGGGTGTGTTTGGTGAAATTGGTGCTTACTACAATGGAAATCCAACAGTTAACTTAACTTCAAGTGGAGTTGCTACTCCTACAAATCCTGGAGTCATTGCTGACTTTAACCAACAAGTTCAGCTGGAAGAAGACGATATTCGTAATGACAACGAATATAAGTGGCTACCAGTAGCGAAACTGGGTGTAAGCTTCCGCTTCTAAGTTTTAGTCTTATAAAAAACGGGCTTCGGCCCGTTTTTTATATTTTTAGAACAATTTTAAAAGTGATAACCCAGTTTCAAGCCTAGGATCCAGACACTGTTATCAGAAACTGCGGATAAGCCTGCAATCTGTGGCGTAATAGATTCGGATGAGGAAATTTCAGGTTGTTGAAACTTTAAATAATATAGTCCTGTAGCAATATCCCAGGTTTCTTGAATTTTATAAAGATGACCTAGTCCAATGCCCCAATAGCCATCACTCGGATTCAGGGTTGAAGCCGGATTTCCTGTACCAGAATCCCATAAAAGTTCGATCGAATTTATGCCAAAAGTTGGCCATTGATGAGCAAGTCCGATTTTTCCAGACCATTGATCCTTACGATAATCAATCATTCTAAAAGATTTTACTTCAGGGAACTGTAAGGCCGCATAGTCAATTACAGCGCCAAATTTAGGCGGCTGGATCACGAAATTTTGCCAGTTTGACCAACGCAGCGTGCCATAGAGCGCATTTTGATCAGTTAAAGCTGTCTGAAAATCCAAGTTCACAGACTGTGGAGTTTGAATTTCTGTATAAGGTGCTGGATTTGTACCTACAATAATGGATTCAGTGGTTTTATTGTGATGAGTAATTGCAGAACGATAGGTCAGTGCGGTTCTAAAAAAATATTCAGGAATCTGATAACTGATTCCTGCAAGCCAGCCCCAAGCGGGATCTCGTTCAAATGTGGCTCGATAACCATTGAATATATAAAATGTCTGCCCGGATAAATATAAATTTCCCTCTAAGCTTTGATAACTTAGCCCTGTATAAAAATTCCAGTTATCGTTTGGTTGAAAGCCAATTAATGAGGTCAAATTATGGCTCTCAAACTGAATAGTAGCAGCCTCAATTGGAAGCGCTGCACCTGCAAAAACAGGATCATAATGATAAGCGATATCTATAGAATAAGGCTGATCGTAAATCAGTCCCCACGACACTTGAGGATTCAACTGGAATTTTAATGCGGCATTGGAAACCCATTGGTTATGGGTAAGATTTCCTGTAGAAAAATCGGTGATGCCTAATTGTTGCAGCTCTTCGGTATGTTGTACCTGACCACTGATATCAGGGCGAACCCAGGCCAATGAAACTTCAGCATAATGATTTTTTTCAAAAAACGATTGGATGCTTTGGTTAGATTGTTCAAACGCTGCTGCATAACCTGACCCGGAGAAAAACAAGCCCATGGAGAAAAGAGCAAATTTATTATTGATCATCTTGGTATAATTCAATTTATTATGCACGTGATTATGCTTGATATTTATATTCTTTATCCACTCAAAAAATAAAAAAGAGGCCATGTAGCCTCTTTGATTAAAAACTTAAAATAGTGCACTTTATTCGTCTGGATAAGCCACTTTTTTCAGTGCCTTAATATCTGCGTCTGGGGAACAGAGTGAAATAAACTCGTAGCCATAACCTCGCAGTAAATGACCTTTACGCACTGCAATCCAAGTGGTATTTATGCCGAAAATATCGGTTTTAATCTGCTTTAAGCGGTAATCACGCTCCGGGTCATAGGCCACATCGTTGACAATGCCGACACCCATATTCATTTCTACATAGGTCTTGATGACATCGGCATCAAGTGCGGACATCACAATATCCACATCAAAACCAGCTTCTTCAAAGGCGGTATCAATCTTGGAGCGACCGGTAAGACCACCGTGATAGGTAATAATCGGGTAGTGCGCCAGATCTTCGATGAGCACGTGTTCCTTACTTGCCAGTGGATGATTCTGCGGGGTAATAATACTGTGTTGCCAGTTATAGTAAGGCACGCTGGCCAGATTATCTTCAGTGGTGAGTGCTTCGGTCGCAATACCGATATCGGCTTGTCCTTGCAGCAGCATTTCCGTGATTTCAACCGGGCTGGCCTGTTGCAGAATCAAATGAACTTTAGGGAATTCTTTTTTGAATTGGCTGACAATTGGTGGCAACACATAACGCGCCTGGGTATGCGTCGTGGCAATCGTCAATGTGCCTTCATCGACTTTATTGAAATCATCGGCCAGACGTTTGATATTGTCGGCATCGACCAGCATGCGTTCCACAATGCCTAAAAGTGCCTGACCTGGTTCGGTTAAGCCCAGTAGGCGTTTACCTTTACGGATAAATAGCTGTACTCCCAGTTCATCTTCCAGATCTTTAATGTGCTTACTTACCCCAGACTGTGAAGTATAAAGCGCAGCGGAAGCTTCAGTTAAATTAAAGTTTTGTCTAACCGTTTCTCGTATAATTCTTAATTGTTGGAAATTCATAATTCTCTTACCCTAGAAGAGGATGGGGCATTTTAAAGCCCCATCTTTTGATCTTAAGCGACCTGGTTTTCAAATAAATGCAAATTCACCGCACTTAACCAAACAGTTTGATTTGGGCGGAATTGATGCGCTCTCGCTTCATCAGGCGTCAGTAAAATTTCAATCAGATTGCCTTGACGGTCATTTAGCTCAGCAACTACTTTACCCGCGATCCATAATTCACGAATGAAGGTCGCCTGAATGGCATTGTCGTGTGGCTGTGCATGGATGCGTAGTTCATCTGGACGTGCGAATAAAATCACTTCACCTTGAGCGGCATTTTTTGCACCCTCGAATTGAATACGGTCTTCACCGAGCTGGATGATGCCTGCATTGTTTTGACCTTCAAAACGATTCGCCTGACCTAAGAAGTCGAATACAAATGGGGTTTTCGGTGTTTCATAGACTTCACGTGGTGAACCAATTTGTTCAACATTGCCCTTGTTCATCACCACGATTTGATCTGCAACTTCAAGCGCTTCTTCCTGATCGTGTGTTACGAAAATAGAAGTAATATGCAATTCGTCATGCAGGGTGCGTAACCAGCGACGCAGCTCCTTACGGACTTTGGCATCCAGTGCACCGAAAGGTTCATCCAGTAACAATACGCGCGGTTCAACTGCCAAAGCACGTGCCAAGGCAATACGCTGGCGCTGACCACCAGAAAGTTGAGCTGGATATCGGTCAGCCAGGAAACCAAGCTGAACCAAGTCGAGCAAACGAGTCACACGTTTCTTGATTTCTGCTTCCGATGGACGGGTTTTACGCGGACGAACACGCAAACCAAAGGCAATATTGTCAAATACCGTCATATGGCGGAATAGGGCATAGTGCTGGAATACAAAGCCAACTTCACGCTCACGCACATGTACATTGGTGGCATCCTGACCTTCTAAAATCACCTGACCGCCATCCGCAGATTCCAGACCGGCAATAATCCGTAGCAAAGTGGTTTTACCACAGCCGGATGGGCCAAGAAGTGCGACCAGTTGACCATCTGGGAAATCCAGCGAAATGTTTTTTAGTGCGTGGAATGCACCAAAGTGTTTTTCAATATTTTGTACTTGAATACTCATGTGGGCATTCCTTAAGAAACTGTTGAATCTTCATTACGTTTGTCTTGTTTTTCCTGGCGCAGTTCCACCCATGTTTTTAAAATCAGGGTCACAATTGCGAGGAGAGCCAGAAGCGAAGACACGGCAAACGCAGCACTAAAGGTATATTCGTTATAAAGAATTTCGACGTGTAGCGGCAAGGTATTGGTTTCACCACGGATATGGCCGGAAACCACCGACACCGCACCAAATTCACCCATGGCCCGCGCATTACACAGAATCACGCCATAGATCAGACCCCATTTGATATTGGGCAGGGTCACTTTCCAGAAAGTCTGCCAGCCAGATGCACCGAGTACAATCGCAGCTTCTTCTTCTTCGGTTCCTTGTGCTTCCATTAACGGAATTAGCTCACGCGCAACAAAAGGTACCGTAATAAAGATAGTCGCTAGGACAATCGCAGGCACTGCATAAAGGATCTTGATATCGTGATCCATCAGCCAAGAACCCATCCAGCCTTGGGTACCGAAAATCAGCACCAGCATCATACCCGCGATCACAGGTGAAACCGAGAAGGGGAGATCAATAATGGTCGTCAGGAATGATTTACCTGGAAAGTTAAACTTCGCCACAGACCAGGCTGCCGCAACACCAAATACGACGTTGAGCGGTACCGCGATTGCAGCTGTCAGCAAGGTAAGTTTCACTGCCGACAAGGTATCTGGATGCACCAGTGCCTGTGTATAAACGCCAACCCCTTGTTTAAACGCTTCAACAAAAACCAGAATCAAGGGCAGAATCAAGCAGCTTAAAAAGAAGATTAAGGCAATAGTGAGCAGTGTATAGCGTACCCAAGTTGGCTCACGGGTTGCATCACGGGATTGCAACTTTTCAGCCAGCGCATTGCTGTTGGTATTTAAACTCATCGCGCAGTTCTCCCGGTACGACGGCTAGCCCATGCCTGTAATAAGTTAATCAGGAATAGCATCACGAAGGAAATCAGTAGCATGACGACAGCAATCGTGGTTGCACCGGCATAGTCATATTCTTCTAGGCGAGAAATAATCATTAAGGGTGCAATTTCCGTTTCAAAAGGCTGGTTACCAGCAATAAAGATCACTGAACCATATTCACCGACACCACGAGCAAAGGCTAAAGCGAAGCCAGTGATCAGCGCAGGCAGCAGAATTGGGAAAATCACTTTGGTCACAATCTGAAAACGGTTGGCACCCAATGCAGATGCAGCTTCTTCCAGTTCGGTTTCCAGATCGCTAAGGACTGGCTGAACCGTACGCACTACAAAAGGCAGACCAATAAAGATCAATGCCAGTGTAATACCAATCGGGGTATAAGCGACTTGAATGCCAATCGGTTCTAAATATTGACCAATCCAGCCGGTCGGTGCATATAAAGAGGTCAGGGCAATACCCGCAACCGCAGTGGGTAAGGCAAAAGGCAAATCTACCAGGGCATCGACAATACGTTTGCCCGGAAAGCTGTAACGTACCAGACACCACGCCAGTAACAGGCCAAACACTACATTGACCAGTGCAGCGACAATGGCCGCGGTGAAACTTAACTGCAATGATTTCAAGATACGTTCAGAGCTCAGGATTTCCCATAAGCCATCCCAGCCAATGCCCAGTGATTTAATAAAAACAGCTGACAGCGGGATTAAAACGATTAATGACAAATACGCTAGGGTAAAGCCTAGAGAAAGACCAAATCCTGGCAGCACTCGGGATCGCTGCGACATGATTACTCCTCAGAAGAGAGAAAGCTGATTGAAGTCAATCAGCTAAAATAAAAAAAAAATTTGGGCACAAGCATAATTTGCAGCGACTAAAATGCAAATTTAAAATAACACTTGCTCTCATCAACTTTGCTGATATGGGGCATAGTGTTTTCTGAAATCAAATAGTGTTCAATTTCAGGAAAAGGGCCAAAACCAGAAGCGACATTGACATGACCGACTGCACCCAGATTAATTGGTTTGATTTTCCAGGTTTGGGCCAGTATGTGGGCATCTTCAAAACTTAACCAGGGATCATTTTCACTGATCAATAACGTGGTGGGCACCTGAAGCTTGAGCTGTTGAAAATAGGTGCTGTAATCAGTCTGACTGTCGCGCGAAAAACCATTTTCCCCAAATCGTGCCGGATTAGCTGGTGCCACCAATAGCAGATTTTTTACTTTTGCATTGAGTTCGGGATGTTGGGCAAGGGCCGCAATACTGGTCAGACAGCCAAAGCTGTGTGCGACAATCTGAACCTCTGCTGGAATGGCTTGCAGAGTTTTGACAAATTCTGCTACCCAGATATCCAGTACCGGATGATTCCAGTCCTTTTGCTGCACACGGGAGCATCGCATCAGCCGGTGCTGTAAGCAGGTTTGCCAGTGGTTGTATTCACTGCCACCTACACCAGGAACGATAAGCGTATGAATCATGTCGATGCTCCTATATCAATCAGCTTGGAAAATTATTTCGCGCTGTTGGCTTTAACGATCTGGTCAAATACACCACCATTTTCAAAGTGGGCTTTTTGTACCTTGTTCCAGCCGCCAAATTCCTGATCAATCGTCACCAGTTTTAGTGGTTTGAACACATGCTTATATTTTTTTAAAGCGGCTTCACTACGTGGACGATAATAATGTTTGCCTGCCAGGTCTTGACCCAATGGTGAATACAGGAAGTTCAAATAGCCTTGAGCCAAGTGCTGGTTGCCTTTTTTCTTGGCATTTTTTTCTACAATCGCCACCGGTGGCTCAGCGAGAATAGACAGAGAAGGAGTAATAATTTCAAATTTTCCCGGCTGTTCGCGAAGGGCCAAATGTGCTTCGTTTTCCCAAGCGAGTAAAACATCCCCGATGCCGCGTTCAGCAAAAGTCGTGGTTGAGCCACGTGCCCCAGAATCCAGCACTTTGGTATTTTTATAAATTTTACGGACAAATTCTTGCGCAGTCTTATCATTACCGCCCGCCTGATGTTTGGCCCAAGCCCAAGCCGCCAGATAATTCCAGCGAGCCCCACCTGAGGTTTTTGGATTTGGGGTAATGATTGCTACACCCGGTTTGACCAGATCACCCCAATCTTTAATTGCTTTAGGATTGCCTTTACGTACCAGAAAAACGATGGTTGAAGTATAAGGCGTCGAGTTTTGCGGCAATTTCTTCTGCCAGTCCGCAGGTAATAGTTTTGCTTTTTCTGCCAGCACATCAATATCGGCTGCCAGTGCCAGCGTGACCACATCCGCATCCAGACCATCAATCACTGAACGTGCCTGTTTGCCTGAACCGCCATGTGATTGCTTGAAATTGATTTTTTGTCCGGTACGGCTTTCCCAGTATTTGCCAAAATTCTTATTTACATCTTCATACAGTTCACGGGTCGGATCGTAGGATACATTGAGAAAATCACGTGCTGTTGCACCGAAAGAGGTTGCCGAGATAACAGCTGCTAAAACCCCAAGTTTTAATGTGTTTGAAATGCTCATCTGGACTGAATCTCTGATATGTTCTGTAACATAAGCGCAGAATAAACTTATTCTTTATGCATAAAAAATAATTAAAAATGAATTTTATATGAAAAAAAGAGATAAATAAGCTCTTAAGTGTTTGAAATAAGAATGGCCTTATGAATCAAGGCCATAATGAACTGCATTTAAAGTATTATTTTGCGTGATTGGCTTTGACAATCTGATCAAACACACCGCCATTGTCAAAATGCTGTTTCTGAACCTTGGTCCAGCCACCAAATTCTTTATCAATGGTGACCAGTTTTAAGGACTTGAATACGGTACTGTATTGCTTTAATACATTCGCATTACGTGGACGGTAAAAGTTTTTCGCCGCCACAGTCTGTCCAGCAGGTGAATAGAGGTAATTTAAATAGGCTTTGGCCAGATGTTCATTACCATCTTTCTTGGCATTTTTTTCTAAGATTGCCACGGGTGGTTCAGCCAGAATAGACAGAGAAGGAGTAATGATTTCAAATTTTCCCGGCTGTTCGCGGACGGCCAAATGTGCTTCATTTTCCCAAGCCAGTAATACATCCCCAATCCCGCGTTCAGCGAAAGTCGTGGTAGCACCACGTGCACCCGAATCCAGTACTTTGGTTTGTTTGTAGATTTGACGGACAAAGTCTTGTGCTTTGGCATCATTGCCACCTTTCTGGTGTTTGGCCCACGCCCAGGCAGCCAGATAATTCCAGCGTGCACCACCTGAAGTTTTTGGGTTCGGGGTAATAATGTCTACGCCCGGTTTAACCAGATCTCCCCAGTCTTTGATTCCTTTTGGATTGCCTTTACGTACCAAAAACACAATCGTCGAAGTATAAGGCGTCGAGTTTTGCGGCAATTTCTTCTGCCAGTCTTTCGGCAGCAAACCGCGCTCTGCAATTTCATCAATATCTG
The DNA here is from genome assembly GCF_049898185.1 of Acinetobacter sp. 40AMC3-4. Taxonomy (GTDB): domain Bacteria; phylum Pseudomonadota; class Gammaproteobacteria; order Pseudomonadales; family Moraxellaceae; genus Acinetobacter. The sequence continues at coordinate 41,831 of NZ_JAFCXG010000002.1, read as the reverse complement.
CCGCCAGTGCCAGTGTCACGACATCTGCATCCAGACCATCAATCACCGCACGTGCCTGTTTGCCTGAACCGCCATGCGACTGTTTATAATTGACTTCCTGGCCAGTGGTTTTTTTCCAGTAAGCACTGAATTCTTTATTAAAGTTGTCGTACAATTCGCGAGTCGGGTCATAAGACACGTTCAGGAAATCTTTTGCTGAAACGCTTAAGGCGCTTGCTGAAAGTAGCGCTGCCAGTACCCCAATTTTTAATTTACGCGTGTTCATTTTTTGCCTCAAGTTTTTTAGCTTTTGTTAGATGAGGCAAGAATAGCTTGAGATTTTTTGCATAAAAAATAATTAAAAAAGAATTGGATGTGAGTAAAAAAGATATATAGGTGAAGCCTGAATCTGACTGCTCAATTTTTCATTTTAGAGGCTGCAAAATATGCTGTATTTAAAAAATGCCCAACAGGTCAGCCAGATAGATGTGCTGGATCGTGGCTTTCATTATGGTGATGGCTGTTTTACCACGGCCCGGATTCGGCATAACCGGATTGAATTATATGATCGTCATCTGGCACGTTTGCACATTAGCAATCAGAAATTAAGCCTGAATGCCAATCTTGATCTGATTGCAGAAAGCTTACAGATTTTACGTGCATCAGAACATGAACTGAATGGCACATTGAAAATCGTGCTGAGTCGTGGAATTGGTCAGCGCGGTTATAGCTTGCCGGATCATCCTGCAGATCTCTGGCTATTTTATTATCCTCAAACCGTACAGGATTTTAAGTTTGAGCAGATTCAAAGTGGCATTTTACAGCAGGCATTAGGACTGACGATGCCGAGTCTGGTAGGGCTAAAAACCTTAAACCGTCTAGAGCAGGTTTTGCTGAAACAGGAAGCAGATCAAAGCGGCTGGCCTGAGGCCCTGGTGACAGATGTACAGGGCGGTGTTGTCGAAGGGGTAAGCAGTAATTGTTTCATTCGTATAAACAATACATGGATTACGCCGGAACTTCGTTATAATGGCGTCTTCGGTGTCATGCGTGCAGAAATTCTACAACGTATGCAAGATCAGGGAATTAGCTGTCAGCAACGCTGTATCGATATGGATGAAATCAACCATATTCAAAGCCTGTTTTTCTGCAATGCACTCAGCCCGATGAAAATTGTCACGCAATTTGAGCAGCGAACCTTGGATGGCGATGCTTGTATTGAAATTTTTAACCGTCTTCGATTGAACCAGATGTCTTAATATGTCAGCTTCCAAACCTAAAGCCAAAAAGAAAAATAAAGCGAGATTCTCCTCATCTTTCAAAGGAATTGCCTTGGTCCTGATGGGGATTGCTTTGATCTTGGCGTTGATCCTGAAAAGCAGTTTGTGGAAGGAGTATCCTGTCGAAGGAAAAAAACAGCTGCTCGCGATTGAATCTGGTCAAACCTATTCCGGTTTTATTGATCGTCTGGCCAAAGAAAATCAGGTGAGTTTTCCGATCATTCTCAAGCTGTATCAGCGCATCATGATTCATGACAGCATGAAAGCGGGCGTGTATGAAGTGCGCCAGGGCATGAGCATCCGTCAGGTCTTGGAGATGATTTCCGATGCAGACAATGCCCAGATGAGCCGGATTCTGGTGATTGAAGGAACGACTTTTAAGCAACTGATTGATGCCCTGAAGAAAAATGATCTGGTCACCAAAGAAGTGCTGCATCTGCCTACTGAGCAATTACTCAAAGAACTGAATATTCCGTTTTCACATCCTGAAGGGCTGTTTGCACCGGATACTTATTTCTTTGCCAAAGGTGAAACTGACCGTAAAATTCTGACCAATCTTTATCAGCGACAGATGAAAGCACTGGATGAGGCGTGGGCGAAACGTGCAACTGATCTGCCATATCAGAATAAATATGACGCGCTGATTATGGCATCGATTATTGAAAAAGAGACCAGTGTAGATCGTGAATTGGAACAGGTTTCTGGGGTATTTGTACGCCGTTTAAAAATTGGCATGCGTTTACAGACCGATCCAACAGTGATTTACGGAATGGGCGATAATTATAATGGCAATATTACCCGTAAAGATTTACGCACACCGACGCCGTATAACACCTATACTATTTCAGGTTTGCCGCCAACGCCAATTGCGTTGCCAAGCAAGAAAGCCATTGAAGCAGCCATGCATCCGGATAATTCTGACAACCTGTATTTTGTCGCTACCGGTAATGGTGGACATAAGTTCACGAGCAATCTGAATGACCACAATAAAGCCGTACAGGAATATCTGACGATTTTACGCTCGAAAAATAAGGAATGAGTATGTTTATTAGCTTTGAAGGCACAGAAGGTGTAGGTAAAACCACGCTCATTCGTTCGATCTATGAAGACTTTATCGCCCAGGGCAAAGATGTTATTTTGACTCGTGAACCCGGTGGAACCCCGATGGCTGAGCAGATTCGCTCGCTGTTGCTGGCTGTGAACCATGAAGAAGCCATGGCGCATGATACCGAGCTGTTATTGATGTATGCGGCGCGTGCCCAGCATCTGGCACAAGTGATTCTGCCCGCATTAGAAGCTGGGAAAATTGTCTTATGTGACCGTTTTAGCGATGCCAGCTTTGCCTATCAATGTGCAGGTCGGGGTCTGAGCGAAACCAAGTTGCAGTTACTGAATGACCACTTTGTCGCACGCATGCCGGACATCACGTTCTGGTTAGAAGCACCTATTGAACTGGGGATGAACCGAGCACGTGAACGTGGTGCGCTGGATCGCTTTGAACAGGAAAAAGTCACTTTCTTTGAGAAAGTGAGAGCAGGATATGAAAGCTTGTGGCAACGTCATCCTGAACGGATCAAACGTCTGGATGCAACTCAAACGCCTGAGCAGGTATTTGAGCAGGCCTTAAGTTATTTAAAATAAGCTTGGAATTAAAATACTTTTTATTTAATTTTTCTCTAGGTTTATCTGTGAAGAATCTTCTATATTAAGACTGATATAGAAGATTTTTTAATCATATGAAAACGACCAAAACTGAGATAGAACAATTTTTACAAAAAGAATTTCCGCAAAGTCTGGAGAAGTGCCGGATTGAAGCCGTTTCTCCGCGTGGAGCCACTCTGGTTTATCAGGTGAGATCAGAAGAATTGCGCCCAGGCGGCACAGTTTCTGGCCCAACCATGATGACCTTGGCGGATTTTGCTCTTTATGTCGCCATTCTGGGTGAAATTGGATTGGTCGGTTTGGCCGTGACCACTAACTTGAATATCAATTTTTTACGTAAACCTTCTGGTGGAACGGATATATGGGGAGAATGTAAGCTGATCAAGGTCGGCAAGGCACTGATCGTGGGAGAAGTCTGGATTTATTCGATAGATCATGAAGAACCTGTGGCGCATGTGACCGGAACATATTCAATTCCACCACAACGTTAAATATTTGAAATTAGAAGACTGGCTATAAATAGCCTAAGCTGACTTTGAGCAAATAAAAATCTAAAAAGAAAAGGAGATATCATCCAAGGATGTTATCTCCATCTACTTTTAACAATTCACCAAAGGTGTTTCCACTTCAAAATTTGGTGGGACGAGGACTGTTTTGCGTAGTTCTGGTAGCAGCTCTGGATAATCCAGGGTGAAATGCAGACCGCGAGATTCTTTGCGGTGCATGGCACAGCGTACAATCATCTCGGACACCAGCACCAGATTACGTAACTCAATCAGATTTTTGCTGACCTGGTAATCCTGATAATACTCGGTAATTTCTTTTTTCAGCATTTCAATACGATGTAGCGCACGTTCCAGGCGTTTGGTCGTGCGTACGATTCCGACATAGTTCCACATGGTTTGACGCAGTTCATCCCAGTTTTGCAGAATCACCACATCCTCATCCGGGTTGGTCACCTGAGAATCATCCCAAGCTGGAACTGCAGGAGCTGGCTGATCGGCCTTGAAATTTTCCTGAATGTGCTTGGCTGCACTCATTCCATAGACAAAACATTCTAAAAGTGAGTTACTGGCCATACGGTTAGCACCATGCAGGCCAGTATAAGAGGTTTCCCCAATTGCATAGAGTCCGGCAATATCTGTCTGGCTATGTTCATCGACCACAACACCACCGCAAGTATAATGGGCTGCCGGAACGACTGGAATCATGTCTTTGGTAATATCGATCCCTAGTTCAAGCAGACGGGCATACAGGGTAGGGAAATGCTCTTTGACAAAGCTTTCATCTTTATGGGTAATGTCCAGCCAGACATGACGTATACCGAGACGCTTGATTTCATAGTCGATAGCACGTGCCACAATATCACGCGGTGCGAGTTCGGCGCGTTCGTCAAAACGCAGCATAAAGCGTTCACCATCAGGCAGGCGCAGATAAGCGCCTTCGCCACGCATTGCTTCAGTAATTAGGAAAGAACGTGCTTGTGGATGATAAAGGCAGGTCGGGTGAAACTGGTTAAATTCCATGTTGGCGACCCGGCAGCCGGCACGATAAGCCATGGCAATACCATCACCCGTGGCAATGTCGGGATTTGAGGTGTAAAGATAAGCTTTCATAGCACCGCCACAGGCAAGGGCGGTAAATGGAGCCAAGAAGGTATGCACTTTTTCAGTTGTTTCATCCAGGGCATATAAACCCAGCGCACGATTATCGCCGTCTAAACCGAGCTTTTGTGAACAGATCAGGTCAATCGCAATATAATTTTCAAAGATTTTAATATTCTGTTTTTCTTGGGCCCGTTGTACCAAGGTGGTGGAAATGGCACGACCAGTCGCATCGGCCGCATGAATAATTCGGCGCTGTGAATGACCACCTTCACGGGTGAGATGTAACTGTTCCTGTTCATCCAGAGTAAATTGCACGCCGTGTTTCAGCAGGAAATCAACTGAAGGTTTGCCACCTTCTACCGTCTGTTTAACCGCATCCATTTCACATAGCTGTGCGCCTGCAATCATCGTGTCATCAATATGCTGTTCAATTGAGTCCATTTCATCCAATACTGCGGCCACGCCGCCTTGAGCATAAAAGGTACTGGCATCTGTCAGGGTGGATTTCGCTAAGACTGCAATATTAAAATGATTTGGGAGCGATAAGGCTAAACTTAAACCAGCACCGCCACTGCCCACAATAATGACGTCAAATTGATGGGTAAGGGATAAATTAGACATGTCCATCAGCTAATTTTAAAAAAGTTTGGTAATAACAGCGCTTTTTTGTACAAAAGGCAAGCGTTGAAGTGCTCATTTATTGATGAAAAAAATTAATCAAAGCCTTAACTTAATGCTTTAATAATGAGATATTGCCCAGAATAAAGTATTGAAACATATTATTACTTAAACTTTACAGTGTTTGTGATAAAACCTATTTACATAAATTTATCAATAATTTGAGTGAATAATTTATATGAAAATTCTAGACTTAAAAAAAGGATTATTTGCAGCCACTCTCACCATGAGTGCTGCACAGTTGCAGGCTGTAACGCCGGTTGATTTTTCAAATCTGGTCGAGCAGGTCAGTCCTGCAGTGGTCAGTGTCAATGTCGTTAAAAAAATGAGCGAAGAAGAGCTCTTACAACAACAAGTGCCGGAAATTCTGCGCCGCTTTTTTGGCAATCAGGTGATTATTCCGCAGCAGCGTATGCCACAGGAAAAAACCGGTTATGGCAGTGCATTCTTTATCAGCAAGGATGGCTATCTGCTGACCAATCATCATGTGGTTGAAGATGCTTCCAAAGTCACCATTACCCTGAATGACCGTCGGGAAATTGATGCCACTGTTGTTGGGAGTGATGCACGAACTGACGTAGCTTTGCTTAAAGTTAATGGCTCGAATTTTCCAGAATTACGGACAGGGGATGTAGGACGCTTACGTGTTGGTGAGCCTGTACTCGCAATTGGTTCGCCATTTGGTTTTGATTATTCAGCTTCTGCCGGAATTGTCAGTGCCAAAATGCGTAATATGATGGGTGAAACTGCAGTACCTTTCATCCAGACAGATGTAGCATTGAACCCGGGTAACTCAGGTGGCCCTCTGTTTAACCAGCGTGGTGAAGTAGTCGGTGTCAACTCACGGATCTTTAGTGGAACCGGTGGGTATATGGGCTTATCCTTTTCGATTCCGATTGATGTGGCAATGGAAGTTGCAGATCAACTGAAGAAGAATGGTAAAGTGACCCGCTCTTATCTGGGCGTAAGTTTACAGGATATCGACCGTAACCTGGCCGAATCTTATAACTTACCTAAACCAGAAGGTTCTCTGGTAACTCAGGTTGCACCAAACTCTCCGGCTGCACGTGCAGGTCTGCGTGCCAGTGATGTCATCTTGAAATACAACGGTACCCCAATTTCACGTACCAGTGAACTGTTGAACTATCTGAACCGTACTGCACCTCAGCAGCAGGTACAACTTGAAATCTTGCGTGATGATAAACGTCGTAGTATTGCAGCGACTTTAAGTGCGGCACCAGATGATACTCCGGCAAAAGCAGGCACACAGGCTCAACCAAACAAAGGACCAGTGATCGGGGTTTCAATTCGTGACTTAAGTCCAGCAGAGTTGGCGAGTCTGGAAATCAAAGGCGGTGTGGTGATTCAGGATGTACGTCCGGGTGGTATTGCAGCACAGGCACGAATCATGCCGAATGATGTGATCACTCAAATTAATAACCAGACAGTACTGAATTCAAATCAGTTTGTGCAGGAGGTGTCTGAACTGAAAAAGGGTAGCATCGCGCGCGTGACTTTGATTCGTCAGGGGCAGCTTGCGGTGGTCGGGATGCGTATCTCATAAAATTGCTAGATTTTTGTGAAAGACCGCTTGTATAAGCGGTTTTTTATTTTTTGCAATTTACCCCAGCGATAAATTCGGTAGACTCTATAGCCTTAAAATCATGGAAAGGATAACAGCAAAGTGAGTGGTATTTTTGATCTTTCTTTAAAGGTACAAGCCAAACATATTGATGGTTTGGGTCATGTGAACAATGTGGTCTATGTGCAATGGATGCAGGATGTCGCATCAGCTCATATTGAAAAACTGGGCTTGGGACTCAAGCAATATGTAGAGCTGAAACATGCCATGGTCGCAGTTGAACATCAGGTGCAATATCGCAAGGCAGCTTTTGAAGGAGACGAGATTATTCTGCGCACTTGGCTGAATGATATCAATGCCCTGTATTCCTTTAGACAATACGCATTTTATCGACCACAGGATCAGACCCTGTTGTTTAACGGCAGTACGCAATGGGCTTGTATCGAAATGGCCACGGGGCGTCCAAAACGTATGTCACCAACTTTTACTCAGGCTTATCAGCCACTTTCAGAGCATGTAAATCCTTTTGACTTTTCAACTTTACATCTGGATTAATGAGGCAACATTTTCCAGTTTGATCAGTACACTTTGATAATATTGAGGAAGAAGTGGAGCTGGGGAGCTATTTTCTAATCATGGTGATCCAGATTTCATCTGACTGAGGTGTACGCGACCTAGGGAATAAAGGAAAAAATATAATTCTTTTTCTAGATCACCATTCTGCTATAATCCTTCGCAATTTCTATTCGGCTTTTGTTATGTAATATTTTTAAATTACATAGCGTGTTTTTTCTCAAGGTAACCCATGGCGCAAGCTAAAAAATCTGTTGATATTAAAAACATTCGTAACTTCTCGATTATTGCGCACATTGACCACGGTAAATCGACCCTAGCGGATCGCTTTATTCAAACTTGTGGCGGCTTGCAAGATCGTGAAATGCAGGCTCAAGTCCTTGACTCAATGGAGCTTGAGCGCGAACGTGGGATTACCATTAAAGCCACTTCGGTAACCTTGTACTATACGCATCCCAACGGTCAAGAGTATCAGTTGAACTTTATTGATACACCGGGACACGTCGACTTCTCGTATGAAGTCTCACGCTCCCTTGCTGCCTGTGAAGGTGCCTTGCTGGTTGTAGATGCTGCGCAGGGCGTAGAAGCACAGTCTGTTGCTAACTGCTATACCGCAATTGAACAAGGTCTGGAAGTACTTCCGGTACTGAACAAGATCGACTTGCCGCAAGCTGAACCTGAACGTGTCATTCAGGAAATTGAAGACATTATCGGGATTGAAGCCACAGAAGCGCCGACCTGTTCTGCAAAAACAGGTTTAGGTATTGAAGGTGTGCTTGAAACACTGGTCAATGTAATTCCTGCACCTGAGGGTGATCGCGAAGCGCCATTACAAGCGCTGATTGTGGATTCATGGTTTGATAACTACCTTGGTGTAGTTTCTCTGGTTCGGGTCAAGCAGGGTCGAGTGCGTAAAGGCGACAAGATGTTGATCAAATCAACTGGTCAAACGCATATTATTACTTCTGTAGGTATCTTTAACCCGAAACATACTGAAACCGGTATGCTGGAAGCGGGTGAAGTTGGTTTTGTCATTGCCGGTATCAAAGATATTTTCGGTGCGCCAGTCGGTGATACGATTACCTTGGCAACCACACCTGAAGTGGCAACATTGCCGGGCTTTAAAAAGGTGAAACCACAGGTTTATGCTGGTCTATTCCCGATTGATGCCAGCGATTTTGAACCTTTCCGTGAAGCATTGCACAAGCTGCAAATCAATGACTCGGCTTTGTTCTTTGAACCTGAAAGTTCAGATGCGCTCGGTTTTGGTTTCCGCTGTGGTTTCTTGGGCATGCTGCACATGGAAATCGTACAGGAGCGTCTGGAACGCGAGTATGATCTTGACCTGATTTCTTCTGCGCCAACCGTAATTTATGAAGCGGTGATGAAGAATGGTCAGACGATTTATATCGACAGTCCATCCAAAATGCCGGATGGTTCAACGGTTGAAGATTTACGTGAACCGATTGCTGAGTGTCATATTCTGGTACCGCAAGAATACTTGGGTAACGTCATGACGTTATGTGTTGAGCGCCGTGGTGTGCAAAAAGACATGAAGTTTATGGCGAATCAGGTTTCCATTACTTTCGAAATTCCAATGGCCGAAGTGGTCATGGACTTCTTTGATAAATTGAAGTCTTGTTCACGTGGTTTTGCATCACTGGACTATAACTTTGTCCGTTTTGAAAGCTCATCTTTAGTCAAAGTAGATGTCTTGATCAATGGGGAAAAAGTCGATGCCTTGGCGATGATCTGTCACCGTAATGATGCACGTCATCGTGGTATTGCACTGGTTGAAAAAATGAAAGACCTGATTCCACGTCAAATGTTTGATGTCGCGATTCAGGCGGCAATTGGTGCGCAAATCATTGCACGTTCGACCGTAAAAGCGATGCGTAAAAACGTATTGGCGAAATGTTATGGTGGTGACGTGTCACGTAAGAAAAAACTTCTGTCTAAACAGAAAGAAGGTAAGAAACGCATGAAACAGGTGGGTAGCGTAGAAATCCCGCAAGAAGCGTTCTTAGCTGTATTAAAAGTCGAACGCTAAAATAATAAGGATATAAGCCCATGGATTTTGATTTTAATTTGATTCTTGTGCCTGCGACCCTGTTTTTTGTCGCAGTGTGGTTGCTAGACAAGTTTGTTTTGAAACAAAGACAAACTCGAGGCAAAGGCCATGAGAATTTCATTATCACCTGGGCTTATGACTTTTGGCCGGTACTGGCCATCGTGCTGGTACTGCGTTCGTTTTTATATGAACCTTTTAATATTCCATCCGATTCGATGGTGCCGACGCTGGAAACCGGCGATTTTATTCTGGTGAATAAATTTGACTATGGCATCAAACTGCCTATGGTCAATACCAAAATTATTGATACCGGCAGTCCAGAACGTGGTGATGTAGCGGTATTTCGTTATCCACCGCAACCGACTATCAGTTATATCAAGCGTATTGTCGGCTTGCCAGGCGATCATATTGTTTATGATCATGGCCAGTTGAGCATTAATGGTGAAAAAGTAGCGAAAGTTCCAGTAGAATTTAGCCGCGAAAAAGACCGTTTAGATACACCGACAGCTATTTATCATAAAGAAACCCTGGGCGAGCATACTTTTACCATGCGTGAGCTGGAAGGGGTGAATGTTGCTCGTCAGGCACCTTATATTAACTATCTGGAAAATGGTAAATATTCAGGTGAAAATGGTTTATATTGGGAAGTAACAGTGCCAGAAGGTCATTACTTTGCGATGGGGGATAATCGCGATCAGAGTGCTGACAGTCGTTTCTGGGGGCTTGTTCCGGAAGAAAACTTAACAGGTCGTGCCTTCTATATCTGGATGCATAAAGAACCTGGCTTTAAATTGCCATCGTTTGGTCGAAACGGAACAATCGATTAATTGTTTCAATCAGGAAAATAAAAATGAGACATCAACAAGGTGCTTCTTATATTGGGGTTTTAATTGCAATCGTGGGCTTTGCATTTCTTGCAAAAGTGGCGATTGCAGTGTGGGGGCCATACTTCGATGATCGTATGGTAGATGGTGAGATTGAGGCGCTGTTAAAAAGCGCTCCAGCCAATATAACGCCAGAAACATTCCGTCAACAGATGAGTCAGCGTTTAGACATGAATAATATTCGTGATCTAAAGTTTGACGAAATTGCCAAAGTTACCAATACCGATGGTTTACAGGTGCACAAGAATTATGAAATTCGTAAAAATTTCATAATGAATATCGATTTAGTGATGAAGTTTGAGAAAGAGTTTGATCAAAGCACAGTCAAAGCTAAATGATGAACGTCTTGCCAAACGGATCGGCTATCAGTTTAAACAGGCTGATTTGCTGAAACTGGCATTGACTCATCGTTCAGTCAGTCATAAACACAACTACGAGCGCCTGGAATTTCTGGGCGATTCTCTTTTAGGGATGATCATTGCGAATTATCTTTTTAATGCCTATCCAAGCGAAAATGAAGGCCGGTTGACGCGTATGCGTGCAACCCTGGTTCGTCAGGAAGCATTAGGAAAAATCGCCAATGATTTAAAACTGAGCCAGAATTTAATTCTCAGTACCGGTGAATTGAAATCTGGTGGTCATCATCGTGAGTCTATACTGGCAGATACAGTAGAAGCCATTATTGGCGCAATCTATGTCGACTGCGGTGATCTCACTGTGCTAGAACCGATTGTGTTAAAATGGTACGAGCCCTATTTAGATCATATTGAGCCGACAGATCAGCTTAAAGATCCTAAATCTCGCTTACAAGAGTATTTACAAGCACGTAAGAAACCTCTCCCAGTTTACGAGGTTGTAGATATTCAAGGTGATGCACCCAATCAGCATTTTAAAGTGGAATGCCAGATTGCGGGATTACCGACTATGCAAGGCGAAGGCGCGAGCCGGCGTTTTGCTGAACAAGCCGTTGCGGCGGATATTTTGAAACTTTTGGAGCATAAGTCTTAATGACTACTCATTCCGATCACATTGATGCTGATCACGAGTCGCAAAGCGACAGTCACGACCTTATTAGTCAATTTTTTAGTGCACAAGGCACCGAGATCCCATCAGATTATCGTAGTGGTTTTGTTGCCATTGTAGGTCGCCCGAATGTGGGTAAATCTACCTTAATGAACCATATTCTGGGTCAAAAACTTTCGATTACCTCACGTAAACCACAAACTACACGTCATAAAATCGTGGGGATTGATTCACGTGAAAAATCTCAGGCGGTATTTGTCGATACACCGGGGATGCATAAAAAAGAAGTCCGTGCCATCAATAAAATGATGAACCGTGCGGCACATTCGGCTTTACGCGATGTGAACCTGGTTTTATTCGTAGTGGATGCACAAAAGTGGACGCCAAATGATGACCTGGTTCTGGAAAAGCTGAAAAATGCTGAAATGCCAGTGATTCTGGTGATCAACAAGCTCGATACTTTTGAAAACAAGAACGAAGCTTTGCCGCTGATTCATGAACGCGAAAAGCTGATGAACTTTGCGGAAATCGTACCGGTATCTGCGCTTCGTGGTGCCAATCTTGAACATTTACGTGACACGATTGCCAAGTATCTTCCGTTCCAGCCACCACTATACTCACTGGATCAACTGACCGATCGTTCAGAGCGTTTCCTGGCGTCTGAAATTATCCGTGAAAAGATCATGCGTCAGCTGGGGGAAGAGCTTCCATACGATTTGACCGTTCAGATCGAATCATTCAAAACTGAAGAGCCGGTCTTGAATGAAAAAACTGGTCGTATGAAAGCTGCCTGTACCTATATTGATGCCACGATTTTTGTCGATCGTCCGAGCCAAAAAGCCATTGTGATTGGCGAGAAAGGTGTCAAACTGAAGAAAATCGGTATGGATGCGCGTCTCGACATGGAAAAAATGTTCGAACAGAAAATCATGTTAACCCTTTGGGTGAAAGTCAAAGGTGGCTGGTCTGATGATGAACGTGCATTAAAAAGCTTAGGTTATAGTGATATCTAAGCGATAAGCTTGATAAGACCCTTCGAGGAATCTGTGATGATGAAAGTGTTGGCAGTGGTTGCATGTGTTTTATTTCTGCAAGGCTGTATTCATAAAGTGGTCACGGTTCCTATCAAGGTGGCTTATAAAACCACAAAAGTCGCAGTGAAAGGTACTGCGGCTGTTGTGGGCGCAGTGATCCCGGATGGGGATGACGAAGAAGATGATAAAAAATCAAAAAAAGATAAGGATTAAAGTACCCGCTTATGCGTAACGAAGTACTGCATGGCTATCTGATTCATCATCGTAAGTACCGTGAACGCAGTCATATTGTGCATTTATTTACCCAAGAATATGGCAGGGTAGACGGCATTCTCAGGCAAATGCCACCACCGCAATATCAGCCCATTCGTTTGCAAGCTTCAGGTAAATCCGAACTCAAAAATTTTACTAAACTGGAAATTGTCAATCAGCCGATTTTCTTTTTTGGCGATGCCTTTTTTTCGGGTTTTTATCTGAATGAAATCCTGTTGCGGTTATGTCCTTTAGAAGTCGAAATGCCGCAAACTTTTGCCAAATATGCTGAGACCTTAACTGCATTACAGCAATTATCCGTACAATCTAATCCAAATTTATATTTAAAACAGATCTTGCGCCAGTTTGAGCATGTTTTGCTGGAAGAACTCGGTTATGGTCTGGATTTTTCGGTAGATGCCAATCAGGCGCAGATTGATCCACAACAGCACTATTATTTTCAGCTCAATGCCGGCTTTATGCCATCGGCCAAAGCCTTACGCTCCACCCTATCCGGTCAACAGATTTTAAGCATGTTGACGTATGAAAATGGTGGGGATTTTAATCCGGAACAGTTACAATTACTGACGAAACTGTATCGACAGGCGATCACGGCCTTGCTTGGTGATCGACCATTAAAAAGTCGACAACTCTGGATTCAAAACTCTCAATCTCAATCGTAGTTAGGAAAAGATTATGGCTGCATTACTTGGTGTCAATATTGACCATGTCGCAACATTAAGACAAGCACGTGGTACGACGTACCCAGACCCAGTCAATGCTGCATTGATCTGCGAACAGGCAGGGGCAGAAGGCATTACCTTGCACTTGCGTGAAGACCGTCGTCACATTCAGGATGACGATGTGCGTCGTATGCGTCCTGCGTTAAAAACCCGTATGAACCTTGAGTTGGCGGTAACAGATGAAATGATCGCCTTTGCCAAGGAAATCAAGCCACAGCATGTTTGTTTTGTTCCTGAAAAACGTCAGGAAGTGACCACTGAAGGTGGTCTGGATGTCGTGGGTAATTTTGATGCTGTAAAAGCCGCGACTCAAGAGCTGGAAGCCATTGGTTGTGATGTATCTTTATTTATTGATGCCGATTTTGCACAAATTGATGCAGCAGTTGCTTGTGGTGCACCGACGATTGAGATTCACACAGGCGCCTATGCCGATGCAGAAACTCCAGAAGCGCAACAAGCGGAACTGGAACGCATTGTGAAAGGTGCTGAATATGCTGCATCTAAAGGTTTGGTGGTAAATGCGGGCCATGGCTTAAATTTGGATAACGTGACGCCGATTGCTGCGATTCCACAGATTCATGAGCTCAATATCGGTCATTCTTTAATTGCGGATGCGGTATTTGTTGGTCTGGCACAAGCGGTTCAGCAAATGAAAGCCGTGATTAAGTCAGCGCGTTAAGATTAGAGTAATTATGTCGAATATTAATTATGATGAACTGATGCAGCCGGTGATTGCTTTCCTCGGTTGTGAAACACCGCAAGCATGGCTGGATATGGCGGTCGAAAATCTTGAAATCTTGATGCAAGATCATGCCAACTGTGAAAAAAAAGCAGCCAGCACGGCCATGAACCTGATGTTTCGCTATAGCTATTTTGTTGATCTACAGGTGAAGCTTGCACAGCTGGTGCGTGAAGAAATGCTGCATTATGAGCAAGTGCTTGAATTGATGAACAAGCGCGGTCAGGCTTGGCAAAACTTGAGTGCAGGGCGTTATGCCGGTGGTTTGCGTAAGGAAATCCGGACTTTTGAACCTGAAGCCTTGATTGATGTCTTGGTGATTGGTGCCTTTGTAGAAGCGCGTTCCTGTGAGCGTTTTTACGCGCTTGCTTCGCGTGTTGATGATGAATTGGCACGTTACTACCGCTACCTGCTCAAGTCCGAATCTCGCCATTTTGAAGACTATCTGGCTTTGGCGATGGATGTGGCTACCACAGCGAAACTGAAAAATCCGAAAGAGGATATTCAGGAGCGAATCCTGCATATTCGTGAAGTTGAAAAACAGCTAATTCTCACGCCTGATGAAACTTTCCGTTTTCATAGCGGTGTTCCGGCTCAAGCGGCTTAATCTCGGTGACAGCTTAAAAATCCTCCATCTATGGGGGATTTTTTATATCTCGAAATTTTAAAAGAGGGGTATTTATATATCGAGTTTTATGAGGGATTGAAAATAATTATTCATTTTAAATAGTTGAAAATAACAAGCCGTCAAATTTTAAGTAATAAAAAAGCCCACTTCATGATGAGTGGGCTTTCTTGAATTTGGCTCTCCAACCTGGGCTCGAACCAGGGACCTGCGGATTAACAGTCCGTCGCTCTACCGACTGAGCTATTGGAGAATCTGAAAGCGATTATAGAGAGATTTTGACAGGGGTCAAGCAAAAATTATCATATTTATTATAAATACAGCCTGTCTGTTTTTAATTTAGGCAATTGCATAAATTTCACGAAAAATACTTGTCAGAATAAATTTCACTTGCTAGATTAAAACCATAAAGTCGTTTGACCAAATGGTCAAACAGTGTGGATTTAAACCTACTTGCCAGCACAAAAATGGCTAAACCGGAGACAGCGAATGAATACGCTTAGCATCCCTCAAATTTTCTCTCAACTGGCTTATTATCAAGAAAACTATCTTCAGATTATTGCTGATCCTGCACAGTATTATATCCCGGTTAAAGACGCTCATATCACGCTATGGCCTTTGGCGCAAAAATCACTTTATTTAGGTGATTTGCTGCAATTATGGTTTGCAGAAAAATGGTTGGTAGAAACTGAAAGTCAATTTAACTTTGAAGTTTTCCTGAATGCAGACTATCTGAAAGAGCAAGGCAAAGACCTTTATATCTATGCCATTTCTGGCAATCTTTTGACGGGAACCAATCAGTCTAAAGCGTGGCAAGCCTCAACAACACAAACACAAGATGTGGAATTAGCCAATGTTTCCAAGCATTATTTTGAGTTTCAAGGCTTAACTCGACCACGCTTGTCATTTGTTAAAGCAGGGCAGGCGAAAAGTAATATTATTTAAATGAAGTGTCTGATGAATTGTACAGGCTACCAATATTCATTCAGTCCGAATAATCATACAGGTCGCAGTGGCATGAGCATACAGGCGACCTTCTTCATCCAGAATCTGACCTTCAGAAATACCTAAATTTCTACTGAGATTAATTGATTTTCCTACGGCTTTCAGTGGCTGATTCTGAGGTATGGGGCGGCACATCTTTACATTCAGATCAATGGTGCCATAACCGACACCTGCTTCAAGTAAAGTATGAATCGCGCAGCCTGTCACGGTATCCAAAACGGTTGCAGCAAAACCACCATGGACGCCGCCAAGCGGATTTAAATGTCGATGATCAGCTTTTACCTTAAATTCTACATGTCCGCTTTTAATCACTGCTGGTTGCATCGACATGGTTTCGCTAATACTTGGGGCCGGGATTTTTTCATCACGCATCGCTTCCAGTAATGCTAAACCGCTCATTTCTTTTGGGTTCATTGTAATTTTCCTGTCATTATTCTTGAGTTGTTGAGATTTAATTCAAAATTGTGACATCGATAATAGCAATCTGGTATAGGAATGGCGGATTATTTTGTAAGAAGTACATTGCCTGCACCTGAGTAAAGTCATTTTTATAAAAAATAAGAAATAGAATGAGTTATGGCAGGATACTGGTATACATTTCTAATGAAATATCTCAGATCTAAATAATCTGCCAAAAAACGAATCTTATAAAAGAATTAAAAATCGAGTGATAGGGTAATGAAAAAGTTTCTGCATCTTTAGGTGCCTATTTTTCTCAGTAATGCCATTATTATGCTCAGTAGTTTGTTCGACGTGATTTTTCTATCACATTTTTCACCTCAGCATGTGGCTGCATTGACAGTCTGTTTGTCTGTTTATTCTTTGTGCTTTGTGACGGGTATTGGGGTGTTACAGGGCATGATGCAAGAACTGGCAGAAGCCAATGGGCGTCAGGATTATGCGGATATACAGCGTATTGTGAAGCAAAGTATTTTGATTGTACTGGTGATTTCCGCTGTTGCGATGTACTTGTTTAATCATGCGACTCCCTTACTTCATTTTTTAAAGGCAGATACGGCCTTACAGACATTGATTGTGCCATGTCTGTGGCTGTTGGCTTGGACGATTCCAGCGCATTTATTGTTGCGTATTTTATATATTTTAACCCAAGCCTGTGGGCAGGCTAAGCGCGTATTCTACGCCAATATGATCTATTTACTGCTCAAAGTGGCTTTGGCTTATGTCTTGATTTATGGCATTGAGGGTTATGTTAGAAGCTATGGGGTTGAGGGTGCATTCATGGCGCATTTGATTGTGCAGTGGGTACTGTTGTTTGTTTACTATTTTTTCTTCCTTGAGCAGAAGTTAAAGATCCAGTGGTCTGGTGTTTTCTTTCACTGGCAGACTTTGTTGAAAATTTTAAAAATTGGATTGCCCAATGCGGTGGTGACTTTTGTGGATGTATTTGCCATCAGCGCGATTGCTTTGCTGATCTTACCTTTGGGTGACATTGTAGTGAATGCACATCAGGTGATGCTTGGTTTATTGGGCTTGATGTTTATGTTGCCGATGTCGATGGCATCTGCCTTCGGTATTTTGGTGTCGACTCAAATTGGTGCGGAGCAGATTGATGCCGCATGGCAACTCAGTAAGCGGGCACTGATGGCTGTGATGCTAATAGCTATCGTTGTCGTGTTGACTATTTGGGGCTTAGATAGTTGGATTGTAGGGTTATTTAGCAATAATGCGCAGGTGATTACATTAGCCTTGGCATTGATCCTGTTAATGTGTTGGATGCATATCTTTGATGCGCTACTGGTGATTAGTTTGGCAATGCTACGTTGCTGGCGAGAAATTGTCAGACCGATGTTTATTTTTATCAGTACCGTGCTGGTCGTGGGCTTAGGTGGTGGTTGGTATGTGACGTATCATCCAATGACACTGTTCAATTGGCAAAGCAATGCATTGGGGATTCATGGTTTTTGGTGGATGTTGAGTATTGCGTACACGATTGCAGCAAGTCTATGTTTTGTTTGTTTGCTCATTAAATACTTGAGCTATAAGCGAATACGACTCACTGTTTAATACATGTTGAAGAACATAAAAAAACCCGCGAAATTCGCGGGTTTTTTTATCTAGGAAGCTAGATTATTTTGCAGCTTTTTCAGCTTCGATTGAAGCAATCGCAGCATCAACGCCTTCGATAGAATCAGCAGCTTTCTTGATACGAGCAAGGGCATCTACCAGTACTTCGTCAGCAGTAGCGTAAGAGATACGCATGAAACCGCCAAGACCGAATGCATCACCAGGAACCACTGCAACACCAGTTTCTTCCAGTAACCATGCAGAGAATTCTGTGCAAGACTTAAGACCTTTGGCACGAATCAACGGTTTGATGTTGGCATATGCATAGAATGCACCATCAGCAGGCAGGCAAGAAATACCGTGAATATCATTCAAGCCTTTCACAACCAAGTCATGGCGACGTTTGAATGCTTCAATCATTGGCTCAAGAACGTCTTGAGGACCATTCAATGCAGCTTCAGCAGCAACTTGCGAAATAGAAGTTGGGTTAGAAGTTGACTGAGATTGGATCTTTTTCATTGCACCAATCAGTTTAGCAGGGCCCGCTGCGTAGCCGATACGCCAGCCAGTCATTGCGTAAGCTTTAGACACACCGTTTAACACAATCGTGCGGTCATAAAGGTCTGGTGCAACTGTTGCGATGTTGTAGAACTCGTCATCCCAACGGATTGGTTCGTACATGTCATCAGATGCGATATACACTTCTGGGTATTTACGAAGTACGTCAGCCAGCGCTTCAAGCTCAGCTTTGGTATAGATCATACCTGTAGGGTTAGACGGGCTGTTCAATACTACTAGACGTGTTTTGTCAGTGATTGCAGCTTCTAATTGTTCAGGGGTGATTTTGAAACGTTGTTCTTCACCACATTTCACAATAACAGGAACACCTTCAGCGATGATCACCATGTCCGGGTAGCTTACCCAGAATGGTGCAGGGATGATGACTTCATCACCTTTGTTTAATAAAGCAAGGGCCAAGTTAAAGAATGATTGCTTACCACCACAAGAAACCAGAATCTGGTTTGCTGCATAGTCTAGGTTATTGTCGCGTTTGAATTTAGCAATAATGGCTTTTTTAAGACCTGGCGTACCGTCAACAGCGGTGTATTTGGTGAAACCGTTGTTAATCGCTGCAATTGCTGCATCTTTGATGTGTTGAGGGGTATCAAAATCTGGTTCACCTGCGCCCAAACCAATCACGTTGTGACCTGCAGCTTTTAATTCAGCAGCTTTGTTGGTCACAGCAAGCGTAGGGGACGGTTTGATGGCATTCACACGATCAGAGAGACGTACGTCCACGGCAGTATTCCTTCTTATAGGGATTAAAAAATAAAAAGCACATTATCTTAGCCTAAAATGGTGCAGATAGGGCAAAAGAATTTGGAAAACTTTAAGGAAAAAATGGTGTATTGGCCGAACTTTATCTTGAATTTCGATGCGCTGGAAGCAGGCAAGGGGAGACTTTTTACATCTCGGTCATGCATACGAATGCATGAAATATAAAATAAAAATGGCCACTTTAAAGTGACCATTTTGTGTTGTTGATGTTGTGGTTACGCACTAAAGCGTGACAAATCTTCGTCCGGGCGTGCTGTTAAAATTTCCGCGCCGGTTTTGGTCACCAGAATCGTATGTTCATATTGTGCTGACAATGAATGGTCTTTGGTGACCACTGTCCATTTATCACCGAGTAATTTGGTTTTCCAGTCACCACCATTGACCATTGGCTCAATGGTAAAGGTCATGCCTTCTTCAAGTACCATGCCGGTATCTGGCTGACCATAATGCAGCACTTGCGGTTCGTCATGGAAAGTTGTACCAATACCGTGACCACAATATTCACGTACCACGCCAAAACGCTCGGATTCAACATACTGCTGAATGGCATGACCAATATCGCCAATGGTTGAACCCGGTTTTACAGTTTCAATACCCCGGTACATGGCTTCTTGCGCTACCTTACATAGACGGTTGGCAAGAATAGTGGTTTCACCACCCACGATGTACATCATGTTGGTGTCACCATGATAGCCATCTTTAATCACGGTCACATCAATGTTCAGGATGTCGCCTTTTTTCAATTTTTTACTGTCTGATGGAATGCCGTGACACACCACATGGTTCACAGAAGTACAAATGGTATGTTGGAAGGCAGGTCGACCCGGTGCAGCGCCATAGCCTAAGCATGCAGGAATCGCCTGTTGTTGATTGACAATATAGTCATGACAAATCGTATCAAGTTCCAGAGTGGTGACACCCGGAACAATATGCGGTTTGATCATATCCAAAACTTCTGCCGCCAGTCGCCCTGCCACACGCATTTTTTCAATTTCGTCAGAGGTTTTGATGAGTCGACGTGGAGCTTGGTAAGTGTTGTTCATGATCTCTAAAAACTTTTGGAAATTTGTGTGTGACTATGGTATAAATAGCCGCCCATTTTATCAAATGCTTTTTCGTGAATAAATTTCACGGGCTTTGTGCGATGAGGCAAAAAAATCCGCACATATATCGACACATTACTCTGGGTGCCCTTTAGGGTGGAGAATGCGGGTATATGGAGGCCTAACCCAAACTTTAAGGTAAAGAAAATGGCAGATTACAACGTAAGCATGCGCGACCTTCTTCAAGCTGGCGCGCACTTTGGTCACCAAACTCGTTTCTGGAATCCAAAGATGCGTGATTACATCTTTGGTGCGCGTAACAAAATTCACATCATCAACCTTGAGCACACTGTTCCTGCGTTAAATGATGCTTTGAACTTTGCTAACAACTTGGCTAGCAAAAAGAACAAAGTTTTGTTCGTTGGTACTAAACGTGCAGCTTCTGCAATCATCCGTGAACAAGCTCAACGCGCTGGTCAACCATATGTAGATCACCGCTGGTTAGGTGGTATGTTGACGAACTGGAAAACACTTCGCCAATCTATCAACCGTTTAAAAGACCTTCAAACTCAATCTCAAGACGGTACTTTCGCTAAGCTGACTAAACGTGAAGCTCTAGAGCGTACTCGTGAGATGGAAAAACTTGAGCGTGGCTTAGGCGGCGTTAAAAACATGGGTGGTTTACCTGACGCATTATTCGTAATCGACGTTGATCACGAAGCGATTGCAATCAAAGAAGCGAAGAACCTTGGTATTCCTGTAATTGGTATCGTTGATACAAACTCTAACCCAGACAACGTAGACTACGTTATCCCGGGTAACGATGATGCGATCCGTGCAGTAACACTTTATGCTTCTGCTATGGCTGATGCGATTCTTGCTGGTAAAGAATATGCTCAATCACAAGCAAATGCACAAGCTAAAGCAGAAGAAGCTCCAGCTTCTGAGGCTTAATGCGTTTGACGCTAGCTTGTCATTTTTGCGACATGTGATGGTGGCAAAGTAAGCGTTATGTATGCAGGCGGCCCATGAGAACTCCTCTGGGCCGTTTCTGTTCTAAAAAGAATTCATTTTCTACCGAATTTAGGAGATAAACATGACTGCAGTTACAGCAAGCATGGTTAAAGAATTGCGCGATCGTACTGGTCTTGCAATGATGGAATGTAAAAAAGCTTTGACAGAAGCGGGCGGCGACGTTGAACTAGCGATCGACAACCTACGTAAATCTGGTCAAGCTAAAGCTGCTAAAAAAGCAGGTAACATTGCTGCTGACGGCGCAATCACAATTGCTCAAGACGGCAACAAAGCACTTCTTCTAGAAGTTAACTGTCAAACTGACTTCGTTGCAAAAGACGAAAACTTTGCTGGTTTCTCTGCGAAAGTTGCTGCTGCTGCACTTGCTGCAAACGTAACTGATCCTGCTCAAATCGCTGAATTGAAACTAGAAGATGGTGCAACTGTTGAAGAAGCGCGTATCGCTCTTGTTCAAAAGATCGGTGAAAACATCCAAGTACGTCGTGCGAAAATTGTTGAAGGCGAAAACCTTGCAGTTTACAAACACGGTCTTAAAATCGGTGTTGTTGTTTCTTACACTGGTGATGAAGCTACAGGTAAAGGCTTGGCAATGCACGTTGCTGCGTTCAACCCAGTTGCTGTAAATGCTGAAGGCGTTTCTGCTGAGCTTATCGCGAAAGAGAAAGAAATTGCTGAAGCGAAAGCACTTGAATCTGGCAAGCCAGCAAATATCGTTGAGAAGATGGTTGTAGGTTCTGTTGAGAAATACTTGAATGAAGTTGTGCTTGAGCGTCAAATGTACGTAATCGACAACGATAAGAAAGTTGCAGACGTTCTTAAAGCAACTGGTACTACAGTTGCAAACTTCGTTCGTTTCGAAGTTGGTGAAGGCATTGAGAAAAAAGCAGAAATGAGCTTCGCTGAAGAAGTTGCTGCTGCTCAAGCTGCTGCAAAATAATTCCTTAGGAATTAGAAAAAGCCCTATCTGATTGATGGGGCTTTTTTATGTTGATTTATTCTTCATCAGCAATTCAAGAATAGGATTTGGGTTTGGTGATAGAGCTCAGATCATGTATTCATCATTTAATAAAAAAGTTATAAAAATGCCAAATAAAACCAAACTGGGCATCGGTGCAGTCATTGCACTGTTGATTGCTGCTTATCTGGGCCTGGATCTACAACAATCCCAACCACTTATTCCATCCGCATCTGATACTACAACTGAAACGCTTGATTCAGAGCCTAATTTAGTACCCTCTCAAACGACTGATGATCTGGACCGAATTGCACGGGCGTTTCAACAGCGTCAGAGTGATCTACAGGTGCGTTCAGCGGGCAGGTGATTGCCGTTTTGCCAGATGATCATGAAGGATCGCGTCATCAAAAGTTTATTCTCGAATTACCAAATGGTCAAACTGTACTGATTGCGCATAATATCGATCTGGCGCCGCGTATTCAGAACATTCAAAAACAGGATCAGGTTGAGTTTTATGGAGAATATGAATACAGTGACAAGGGTGGGGTGATTCACTGGACGCATCATGACCCTGCACGAAAACATGTCGCTGGCTGGTTAAAACATCAAGGAAGAACCTATCAATAAGGTTCTTCCGATTGGGTAAATCGAATATAGCGTTTAAATGCTCATAATTGCGCTGTTATGGCGTGATTTCCAGTTCGGTAGGATTTTACCTAAATAGGCATCCATGCACCAAATTGGGCCAATGAGGAGGAATTGGAGGTCTTTGAAGAATGAAGGCTTTTTACCTTCCACTTTGTGCCCATAAAATTGGCCAATCCAGGCCAAGACAAACAGGGCAATAAAGAAACCGGTACCGACTGGCAGAATCCAGATGAGCCAGGCCATGACCAAAGTCAACGTAGCCATCGCTACTGCCAAAACAAGATCTAGGCGTGCATAGAAGATAAAAGCCAAAACCAGTAGCAGGGTAGTCAGCAAAGCGCTGAAATGCGCCAGAATGCCAATAATCGAAAAATAGATAGTCGGTACACAGACCCAGTGAATCAGCTTATTGGTTTTATTTTGATGGCTGTCACTATATTCATCAAACCATTCAGATATTGTTTTCATTCTTCGCTCCATTCCATGAACATGTTTTGCTTATCTGGAAATATAAAGCAGAATCCGGATATGGTCAAAAGTTAATCATGCAAGCGAGCGAATTTTATCAGGCAGGATGAGCCTACCAAAATTTTCTTGAAAGAACTTTAAGATAGGGCGGAGCAGGAGCGTTTATATTCTTCTAGAAAATGAGCACAATAAAAAAGCCACATTGCTGTGGCTTTTGTTAAATGTGTTGCAGGTCAAATCTTAAGAATTTGGACCAGCGACACGTTCAATACTGACTTTTGCAGTACCTGCACTGGTAATACCCAACTGTTTCGCAGCACCGTAAGATAAATCAACAACACGGTTACCATGGAAAGGACCGCGGTCATTTACTTTAACCACGACGCTCTTGCCGTTATTGCGGTTAGTTACGCGAATATAGCAGTTCAATGGCAGGCTACGATGGGCAGCTGTCATTGCGTTCATGTCAAAGGTTTCACCGCTTGCAGTTTTACGGCCGTGGAATTGACGACCATACCAAGACGCTGTACCTGTCTGACTGAATTTACGTACAGTATTAGAAGCCACTGTATTCAGTTTTTCAATCACTGAAGGCTCTTCTGCAGGAAGTTCAATTTTCGCTGCAATGGTTTCACGGCGAACTTTATCGCCAGAACGCTCAGTGATTGAAAGGCTGTTCAAATTTGTGAAATTTGAATTGAAGCTTTGAGCTTCTTTATTGAGTACTCGCGTGGCAAGACGCGAATTGTCATTTTCATTGGTGAATGAAGATGACGGAACCATATCTGCCTGCGATTGCGTCAGCGTGACGATCGTGGCAATGGCCATAAAAGACTTCAAAATTGAAGAATGCATCGAATCAACTCCTAACAGCATATCTATTGGTTATTCATAAATGGCTGAAAAACCATGTAAACATGCCTGATATTTAACTTATGCAACTACATTTAACGAAATGGATAATATTCATGCCGGCAATACCCTGTCTAGTGTTTAATTAAAATAGTTAAAAAAAGAACGCAAAATAAACAATGATTGATCAAAAAATAATCAATATTGTAACATAATATTAAAAATGCTTAAAATACGCACAAATTAACCCATAAAAATGTTGACTTTCATAATTTGTATTAATTTTTAGTGTTAACGGCTGGTAATTTCGGTACCTAATAACCACAAAGCAGTGGCATACATACGGCTGCGATTATAGGTGGTAATCACTTGAAAATTTGGATAAGTGATGTAGTAAATCGAGCCATAATTTTCTTGTAATTGAATTACATTGACTAGATCCAGATCGTCAATTTTTACGATTGGATTCATTGGGCTAATGCCTTGCGTTTTTAACACACCATAAGGCATAGGTTGAGTCAGATCCTTGGCAATCACAGCATCGGGATTTGAACCGGTATAACGTGCCGGAAAGGCAATCGGCTGATTACGCTGCCAGCCATGCTGTGCCAGATAGTTGGCAATCGAGCCAATCGCATCTACCGCTGAGTTACGCAGGTCAATATGACCATTGCCATCGTAGTCCACGCCGAATTTGGGAATGTTGCTCGGCATAAACTGCGGATAGCCAACAGCGCCGGCATACGAACCCACCACAGAAGAGGTGGCAACACCATCTCTATATGACCAGGCAATTAAAGCAGCCAGTTCATCCTGAAAATACTGGGCACGACGTTCATAGCCAAACCCTAAGGTTGCTAGGGCATCACGAGTGACAAAAGAGCCCTTGTTGCTACCAAAACCGGTTTCTACACCTAAAATGCCCAGAATGATCGCCTGTGGTACACCAAACTGCTGTTCAGCACGGTTAAGCGTTTCTGCATATTGCTGTTTAAAACGTACGCCGCGCTGAATGGTAGATTCAGCTAAGAAGTTAGTTTTATACGAATACCAAGGCTTACTTTCACCTGGGCGATTCATGATATTGATAATATTAGGCAAATTACGCGTCCCGCTCATGGCGGAATCTACTTGCTGGGCACTCAGCTCATAGCTCTGCATGGCGTTCTGCTTAAAAGCGGCATAAGAAGGGTGATATTGGAAATCGTTGGCCAGACTCAAACTGCTGAGACCAAATGCGGTAAGTGCGATTGAAAGCTGCTTAAACTTTTTATAAAAATCCGATTTCAACATCTTGCTACGATTTCCAGTTTTTTTGATGAGTTGCTGGCGATGTCATTTGAATCATGCCATGAAAAAGATTGATAAATTTTTTCAATCGTGGGGCTTAAAGTGCCAGATTAAAGATAACATTCGGATGAATAAGAGACCTAGCCGCTTATACAAAAATAGCGATGGATTGGCTATTTTTACGGCAGTCTGTCTTATAGAGCCGCTTATCTGTAACAAGCTATTTCACTGATCATAAAAAAGCCTGACCGAAGTCAGGCTAATTCCTCAAGATTTGTAGAAAATCTTGAAACCATGCTATCCAAAACTATTCTGTATAGAACAAAGTGTCATGATATTCGGCCATGGCGCGCAGCTCATCTTTATTCAAATTCAGAATAATTTTATCTGCTGCCATATTGATGGCCTTGATCACTGCAGATGCGCCAATATCTGCTGCCTTGCGTTTGATCATGCCAAGATCCAGGGTTTTATTAAAGTCGACCATAAAATGTCGGACTGTCGCTTCACCAAATTGCTTGTATAAGTTGCTGAACGCTTGTTTATCGATACTCTGACCGGCTTTAAGCTCCGCATAATGATGTTTTAAATTTGTCACCAGATTGGCATCCAGTGACTCACCAATGCGGAAATTTCCTTCAGGATCTTTAAACAGACTGCGCTCAGAGAATGCAATCGACTCTCTGACCACATCGTTCGGCGCTTTACTCAATAACTGCTTCAGCAAAACCGCAACAGTCGACTTGATATAGCCAGCCAGTTTTTCCGCAGTATCGCGTTTATCACTGGCAGGGAAGCGACGCACCAGCTCGGTGAGAATCGCATCAATAATTTCATCATTAATCATCAATGCGGTTTTATCACGTAATGGGTAAAGCGGCTCACTTGAATTTTTGTTTTTTTGTGCAGTCTGAATTGTATTTAAAAGCTCTGCAGAAGGAATAAACCCAAAAAATGGCATTGTTCAACCTCAATGTTTTTTATTGTCGCGCTAAACGAATAGGGCGAGGCATCCATGTTAAATCCGATACACGGCAAGGGTTGATATCCAATCCACCACGGCGTGTATAGGTTGCGTAGACCATCAGCTTTTCCGGTTTCAGTTGCTGCCAGATATCGGCAAACATCTGCTCCACACATTGTTCGTGGAACCCATTATGCTGACGGTAGGAAATAATATAAGCTAAAATACTCTTATAACAAGGTTTTTTACCTTGATAACGTATAAAAACTGTTCCCCAGTCCGGCTGGCCAGTGACTGGGCAGTTACTTCTGAGTAAATGTGAATACAGCTGGATTTCACCTTCTGCTGCATCATCCGAATCCAAAGCCAATAAACTGGCATCTGGATGATTTTCTAGGCGCTCAGGTGTCAGCTCGTCAATGCAGATGCCTTCCGGCTTGCTGATCTCTAATTCATCGACCTGAAACAATTGCAGTTTAACTTCAGCTTCAGCCGCAGCAGATAAATCTTTTTCGACCGTCGTGATAAAGGCATCTTGAGATTCAAACTTGGCAAAATTCAGGCTATTGAAATACAGTTTTAAGGATTTGGATTCAATCAGATTCGGCGAAGACGCTGGCAAGCTAATGCGGCCAATAGCCACTTGCGGCACACCGGTTGAATTTAACCAGGAAATTTCAAATACATGCCACCAGTCTGCACCTTGCTGAATCGCTTCGACATGTGCGTATTGTTCACGGGCAGGCGCGCGCGAAATCGGAAACAGAACATCAGGCTGATATTCTGTCGGGTAATTGGTGTCTTTACCAAGGAGAGATTGTTCTACACTCATTATTCACGCATTCCTGAACCACGGGAGAGTAAATGATAGGCCACTGCATACAGCACGGCACAACATAAGGTAATTACTGTCAGTGAAATGGCGACATTGACATCGCTATGTCCTAAAATGCCATAGCGGAAAGCATTGACCATATACACGACAGGATTAATTAAAGATAAATTTTGCCAGAATGGGCTTAAGCTCGAAATAGCATAAAACACACCACCTAAATAGGTCAGTGGCGTTAACACAAAAGTCGGGATAATCGAGATATCATCGAAAGATTTGGCATAGACGGCATTGATAAAACCACCCAAGGAAAACAGCAGGGAAGTAATCAAGACTGTATATATAGTTACGAACCAGTTGGTGATATATAAGTCAGCAAAAAACAAGCTCACCACACTGACAATGATCGCAACCAGTATCCCACGAATCACACCGCCCAATACATGACCCCATAAAATGGCATGCATCGGTACCGGACTCATGATCAGTTCTTCAATACTTTTCTGGAATTTTGAGCTGAAGAAGCTAGATGAAACGTTGGCATAGCTGTTGGTGATCACGGCCATCATAATCAGACCAGGCACAATGAACTCCATATAACTATAGCCGCCCATTTCTCCAATGCGTGAACCGACCAGATTACCGAAGATCACGAAGTACAGGCTCATGGTGATTGCAGGTGGCAACAGGGTTTGTGGCCAGATGCGCATAAAGCGACGCACTTCTTTATAGATAATGGTATATAAAGCTACGCTGAGCTGATTAATGTTCATTGCGCAGCTCCATCCAGATTTTTCTCGACCATTTTCACAAAAAGTTCTTCCAGACGGTTGGATTTATTGCGCATACTGCGCACCTGAATATTCTGTGATTCCAGCAACTGGAACAGATCATTTATGCTATGTGCCTTGTCCATAGTGATTTCTAAGGTCATCGGATCGATCAGGTTAAATCGCACGCCGATAATATCCAGATGTAAAGGTTCAATCGGTTCGGCCAGATCAAAAATAAACGATTCTTCATTGAGCTGACTCAGGAAGCTTTTCATGGTGGTGTCTTCTTTAATCACACCGCGATCGATAATCGCAATACGGCGACACAGCATTTCCGCTTCTTCTAGATAATGCGTGGTCAGAATGATGGAGGTGCCTTTTTCATTCATCTCGTTCAAAAATTCCCACATCGAACGACGCAACTCAATATCAACGCCAGCTGTCGGTTCATCCAGAATCAGCAGTTTCGGTTCGTGCATCATGGCACGCGCAATCATCAGGCGACGTTTCATCCCGCCGGATAACATGCGGGCCTGAGTGGAACGCTTTTCCCATAAACCCAGTTTGGTCAGATAAAGCTCCGCCCGTTCCTGTGCAATTTTTTTAGGAATGCCGTAATAGCCTGCCTGAGTCACCAAAATATCGAAGGTTTTTTCAAACTGGGCAAAGTTGAATTCCTGAGGCACCACACCTAGACACTGTTTGGCCTGAGAGGGGTGGGTATCCAGATTATGACCAAAAATTTCGACTGTACCGGATGTTTTTTTTGTTAATGAACTGATAATACCAATGGTAGTAGATTTTCCTGCGCCGTTGGGACCCAGTAGCGCATAAAATTCACCTTCTGGTACATTTAAGTTAATTCCTTTCAATGCCTGAAAGCCATTGCGATAGGTCTTCGACACATCCCTTAAGATCAGTGCATCAGTCATGAATATCTCAAATGGTGAAAAGTTGAGATATTGTGAGTGATCTCGCAAAATAAGCCAAGTGATTCACATGCAATTCTGTGTTGCTGTTTTGGAACATTGTATAAAGCTTAAGCATAAAAATGATGAAGTTAGAGATAGTTGCTTTACCTTATGCTTTTTTTTGTTATGATGTGCGCGATCCAAGAAAGATGCGCTCATAGCTCAACTGGATAGAGTACAGGTCTCCGAAGCCTGTGGCGTGGGTTCGAGTCCCGCTGAGCGCACCATTTATTTAAACTATAAAACTGAAAAATAAATCAAATTAGTATCGCACACAGTTGCGGCCATCATCTTTCGCCCGATAAAGATTGTTATCGGCAATTTTCAAAACGTCTAGAATATTTTTAGAACTGTCTGGCCAAGAAGCAATCCCAATCGAAATGCTAATGTGACCTATATTCTGAATCTCTTTACCTGCAATCTCTTTTCTGAACCTTTCCGCACTTTCATACACTTCAGTGAGATTGCTGTTCGGTATAATAATGATAAATTCTTCACCACCGTAGCGGCAGCAAATATCATCTTTACGAAATTTTTGCTGCATCGTCTTGGCAATATGCTTTAAGACAACATCACCTTGATCATGACCATAATTGTCATTAATGTTTTTAAAATGATCCACATCCATCAGAAGCACTGAAAAAGGGATGTTCATTTTCATGTTGTGAGTCATGACATAATTCAACCCACGACGATTCATCAAGCCGGTTAAAGGATCTGTATTAATATGATGATCCATCTTGCTCATTTGTTGTGAAAATTTGCGAACACTGAGCAGTAGGGCTAACTTGAATTTTGTGACCTCATAGTACCAAGGCTGGATATTCTTAATTTTTGAACCGATTTCTGCCTGATTTAGCAGACTCGCCATATCTGCCAGTTGATTCAACGGGGCCGAGATAGAGTCAGACAGTCGCCATACAATATAAAAAACAAGCAGATAAAATAAAAAGAATCCTGCGGCTAATTTATAAAGGATAGAATTTGCCTGTTTAAGTAAATCATGGGTGGGTTGTTGGGAAACCACGATCCAGTTTGAAGTCGGAATATGAGAAAAACCCGCCAGATTATCAACGCCCTGGCTATTGATTAAACGAATTTGACCATTTTTATGCGCATGCATATATTCCAGACCAGTATTATTGCTGGCCAATTGACCGATTCTTTCACGATCGGGATGGAAAATAATTTTATTTTCATTGTTAATCACATACATATAACTATTCTTATAATTTTTATAAGTGGTTAGAAGCTGATTAATTACATTTTTTTCTTTTAAATAAATCGCTGAACCGATGAAGCCCTGATAGTGATTTGACTTGTCAAAAATAGGTTGAGAAATAAACACAATCATATTTTTTTGCACAGAAAAATAGGGCGAAGATATATAAGTCGATTTTTTATGAAGAGAGTCAATAATCCCTTGAGTATGTTGTATTTTGCTTTTATCAATATGCAGAATATTAGGGGAAAAGTTTATCAGTCTGCCTTGGGTGTCACTGATCACAACACTGTTATAGTGTTCAGACTGATATTTTAATTTATTGACCTCGGCTTCTCTTAGCTCATTGTTATTAAAGTCTTGACCTAATATCTTGGCACTATAGTCCAGCTCAAGAAGCATATTTCTAAAATGGTTGTCTGTGCTTAATGCAATTTTATGTGCATGATCAGAGTTTAAGGCAAGAGAATTGTCGATTAACTGATTTTTTACGATCTGATAGCTAATAATGAGAGAAATAATAAAAAGGCTAGATACACTAAAAATAGCCAATAAAAGTATTAACTGCCTTAAATTGAGATCAAGGTGTTTCCTAAAATTATTAGCTGACATAAAAAATTAGATATACCTCGATGTATTTATGAGCATTGTATTGCATTTATATTCAATGTTTAAGGTTGATATAAAATTAAATTTCCATTAAGTGGGAGCTTTTATTTCGATCAAATTTAGAATTTATAGATTGCTTGGCTGTAAATAGGGTGGATTTGAAAAGCTGAGTAAGGTTCTGAATATTTGACTATGCTGCAAATAAAAATATGGTATTTAACGTTCAGAAAATCATTGAATAATTTTGATTTCCTCATGTAAGTTATTAAATAATCAGACAAAAATATGGTTAATTGACATTGATGGGAGGTTAAATTGTCGCCATTTTTTGAAAAATAATCATTTTAAAATTAGTCGTATCGATTCATGACAGCAGTTTCTTTGAATATTGCGTCCTTTTCCGGAAGTATTTTTTATTTATAAAAAATCATATTCCAACTTAAATTTTAAAGCGCTTATTGAGATTATGAACGAGAGTATTGAGCCGTCTATGCAACGGGAAGTTGTATGCTTAATAAGGTATTTTTCTAGAAATCAATAAATTAGATAAAGATGATATGAATGCAAAATTCTTCGTAAGACAAGCCAGAAATATTCTAATCTGCTTTAAAAAAATGACAATTGGAATCTTGTATAAGTCTTCTTTTAGAAGTGTAAAAGAGTATTGTTGGCTAAAAAAATACTGTTATATTGAACTCATGGTAGGTCGTAAAACCAATAAGACGCTACCGATAAGTTGGACGGATCAATGACAGTTAGTTGAGTTTGATGTTCATCACCAGACAATAAATCTAGCACTAGCCATCCAACACAGAGCTCGCAGAAATGCGAGCTTTTTTAATGTCTGCGCAATTCATTCAGTTTAATATTCTTTTTATTATAATCCCTCCAGATAAAAAAGTTTACATTGCCAAATTCGTTAACATCTTGAAGATTAATCGCTTGGCTAATTATGGTATAAAAAACTGCAAATTGGATAATGAGAGAGGAAGGAAAAATGTCAAAGATGATTGATATCAAGGTGAAAGATCAATTTAGCCAAGTGACTGAAGCGAAAGCGATGCTGTGTTCCTTTGCAGAGCACAACATTCATCATGCAGCTGAGTTGGTCAAAAAAATTGAACATATTGTGGTGGATGGTGAAACGATTCTGCCGAGTATTGAGCTATTATTTGAAAGCCAAAAATCTTCAAATATTTATCGCGTTGTCGAATAATTTAATCAGTGAACTTCAGATAGGTAGAAAAAAATTGAACTTATTTATCCGAAATCACCGATTCAGCAGTTAAAAAACTCACCATTTAGGTGAGTTTTTTATACTCTGGTATTTGCCAGCTTGGATACTAATGTATGCAGCTTATAATCAGAAGCTGATTCAATCTCTAAGAGAAGACAACGTGGTAGTGAGCCTTGATTGGCCGAAGAAATTCCCCATACCAATAAAAAAGTTCGCTAGAGTGAGCAAGTATTTAAATCTGTTTAAGCTGTACATCCACATCATATTTTTCAAATTTTTGCAAAATCTGCGCTAAAGTTTGCTGTGCGGTTGTATGCTCAGGGCTTAAAGAAATTTCCTGACGAGTCGTGCTGTCAAAACATTCAATGGCCTGAATCAGCCAATGATGCTCAATGGGACTTTTTTGAATCAATATACGGCGCGGTTGCAAGCTATCACTGATCTGGCGGGGAAGCACATAGGTAATCGCCAGTTGCACAAATTGCAGTTCTTCAACCGGACTTAAAAAGGTGATCACCCAGTTGCCAACTTTACTCAGTTGCATGGGATTATCGAACGCATCGAATTCTAAATAATGTGACATATACATGATCCAATCGGATGTCTATGCTCACCTATATGGCGGGATTGTAATTCTTTTTCTATCACGCTTAAGTCGGATATTCCGAGCTTTAAATTTCGCTTGAATATAAATATTTCAAATAATCAATTAGTTATCTTAAACAATCAAAGCTAGCTTATTGTTAAACTTGCTCATTTAAGAGTTTTAAAGACTAAGATCTTATTAGTCTTCAGCTTTATTTTGCTGTAATTGATCTAAAGCAAAATTGATCTGCTTCAGAATGTGATTCAATTCTTGGGGAGCAATACGGCTTTCCTGAAGGGACGTGATCCATTGCATTTGGCACAGTTTTAAACTGCGCGTATCCGGCGCCTGTAAAATCTGATGAATTTGCTGCTTGGCCATCAAGCCACAATATTTTTGTAAGCTTTCCATCATCATATATTTAAGGTCTTCAAAAGACATAGGTTGCAGTTCAGGCAGCTTTTTTGCATGGCTTGAATCCGTTTCAGCAGATGGAATGTCCTGCGCTACTTTAATGGATTCCATCTCAGGATGGAGTTCTTTTGTCGCAGAAGCTGCTGCTATCGATGAGTCCAACGATCGGTGAATCTCGGAGTGTGCCAGGTCAACTTTTGTATCTGTTCTTGCATCAGCCTGCTTTTGACTGATGGCTACCTCGCCCGTTTCAGCTGGAATAATTAAATCCATGGCATAAAGCTGATCTAAGAGTTCGGCAGGAGCAAGCTGTTGTTTTAAGCCATCATTTAATAAGTTGAAATCCTGGCTGCCGATCAGAACCAGTAAGCGGCGTTGGCGTGCGGTCAGTGGGATGGAGCGATCCTGTAGCACCTCGATCCCACGTTGAGTTTTATAAAAATGCATCATAGCTGAATAGATGGTTGCTAAAATTCAGCTAGAGCATAGTCTGTGAAAATTACATTAATATGAAGTATTTATTAAAATACTGAGGTTTATTTTGATAAGACCTATAATGTCGTGATCGCCGTATTTTCAAGGGCCTTACGTAAATAAGGATCCAGTTCATCCTGACGCAATAGCCATTGCACATAGTCAGTAGGAAGTTCGGCGATGGCAGTACCGCGATGTTTGCCAAAATTAATCGTACGTGGAATTCGGGCATCTTCAGAAGCGTCGAATAATTCCTGCATACTGTTGATTTTTAAATGATGCACAATATGCATCAAAATATTGGCAGTTAAAATAATATCCATATCGGCACGATGCGCTTTACGGATCATTTCACGCGCTCTTTCGCTGCCTTTGGTGATCATATAAATCAGGGCAGAAATATTGTGTGCTTCCGCATCTGGCCAGACCCGACGTGCTAAAGCCAGTGTACAAATCGCCTTGATTTTTGAAGTATCTACGCCACATTTTTCGATGGCACGGACGTCATAATCAATATTATGGCCGATCATGTAGACGGTTTCATCAGGCAGGCGAAAGGTGCTGTAATGCGGCTGACCTTCCAGATCCGATTCCAGAATATGATGCACGGCCATGGCAGCAAAAGAAATAGCTTCGTCACATGAGTAGAGCTGATCAAACAGGCGGCTTTTATCCAGACTGATTTTATGCTCTACAATTTCGACAGGCGCATAAGCAATTTCGATGGGTTGGCCATTTAAAGTATGCGTTTCGGTATCAAGAATAATGGCCTGCATGTCGGAAATGTGCCTGAAAAGAGAGGAGAGTAAAATCTAACATTATTATTTTGCAACTGACAATTGAATTGCTTTATTTCTGTATTAATTGCAGGCTTTTTAACGTATGACGACTATTTGTATAGTTCTGAAAAGGGGAAATTCTCTATTTTTAAGTTTGCTGATTTCATAATAAATATAAACTGACGCGAATTTAATAGAAAAAATAACGCATTCTTTTCTTGATATTGTTTAGATAAATTGGGAAATTACATGTAGTTTTATCGTTTGTTAAAGATAAAACCAGAAAAACTCATTAGAGATGATAATAAATAAGATAAGGATAAGATCGATGAAACGTCAAGTATTGACCTGTGCTCTTCTCACATTAAGTGTAGCCTTAACTGCTTGTAACGATGATAGTGATAATGATCGTTTTTACGAGTCCAAACCTGCTGTTCCAGTAAATAATATCGATAATCCAGTCGTGGCAACACCTGTAGCCTATACTCAAACGGATTTCTCCGGGATCGCTGACGAAAGTGTGATCATGACTTATAAGATGTTAGGAATTAATGGTAAGGAAACACAAGCTACTGCATTAGTTTTCACACCCGAGGGAACGCCTCCAGCTACAGGCTGGCCAATTGTGGCATGGGCACATGGAACTACCGGTGTAGCTGATCAGTGTGCGCCGAGTCGAAAAGCGCTGAATGATTATATCAAAGCCATGATTGGCGGGTTTCTCCAAGCTGGCTATATTGTAGTGGCACCTGACTATGAAGGTTTAGGAGAGCCAAGTGGAAAAGAACTTCATCCTTTCTTGAATCTGAAAAGTGAAGCTTATTCTATTACTGATGCAGTTGTGGCTGCACGAAATTATTTAGGTTCACAAGCGTCCAATCAATGGGTTGCAGTAGGGCATTCTCAAGGTGGACAGGCAGCTTTAGGTGCTGCGCAATATGCAGCACGTGCTTCTAAGATGACCTATAAAGGTACGGTAGCTTTAGCACCGGCTTCAAATTTCAATCTGATTTTGACAGGAGGTGAACAACAGGCGGGACAAGAAACAAATCTGGATAAAAAAATTGGAACTTTAGCATCTTTAGATACCTTTACTGCATTGATTGTTGCCGGTTTGCGTAACCCGAACCCAAATTTGCAATATAGTCAGATTTTTAAAACACCAACCGACGAAATCGCGAAAAATGCAGAAACTGATTGCTATGATGTATTAGGCCAGAAATTTGGTACTGCAATGTATGCTTATGCACAATCAAATAATAACTCAGTAAATAATTATCCTCGTACTCAAACTAACTTTATGAGTATTCCAGTCGTAAAGAGCTTCTTGGAAAAAGATTCTCAGCCTTTACTTGTTAAAGTTTCTACGCCAGTGATTATTTATCAGGGTTCAGCAGATAGTACCGTTCCGAAAGCAGCAACAGATGTTTTGGTTGCACTCGCCAATCAGAAACAAACTTCAGTACGTTATATTACGGATGAGTCAAATGCGACTAAATGGGATCATGGTAGCGTCTATGCACTGAATATTCCTAATATTATTTCAGATGTAAAATCTCTAATGCCAATTCAATAACTTATTTTTATCTGAATGGCTCATGTTTTTTTAGATATGAGCCATTTTTATTGCAAACTGAATAAAGTTCATGATCGAAAATTTAAAACTTCATGCTACAATACGCGCCAATCTTAGCACGGCTTAAAAGCCCTAAATCAATAGGACCTCGCTAATGTTTGCCAATATCTCTATCGCTGAATTTGATCCAGAATTAGCTCAAGCAATCTCGAATGAAGATGCTCGTCAAGAAGCTCATATTGAGCTAATCGCTTCTGAAAACTACTGCTCACCAGCAGTTATGGAAGCTCAAGGTTCAAAACTTACTAACAAATATGCGGAAGGCTACCCAGGTAAACGCTACTATGGCGGTTGCGAGTATGTAGACGTTATCGAACAATTGGCGATTGACCGTGCTAAAGAACTCTTTGGTGCTGATTATGCTAACGTTCAGCCACATGCTGGTTCACAAGCAAACTCAGCAGTTTACTTAGCGCTTCTGAACCCGGGCGATACAGTTTTGGGGATGAGCCTTGCTCACGGTGGTCACTTGACTCACGGTGCAAAAGTAAGCTTCTCTGGTAAAACATATAATGCGATTCAGTACGGTTTAAACCCTGAAACTGGCG
Organism: Acinetobacter sp. 40AMC3-4; assembly: GCF_049898185.1. Lineage (GTDB taxonomy): Bacteria > Pseudomonadota > Gammaproteobacteria > Pseudomonadales > Moraxellaceae > Acinetobacter. The sequence goes on along the minus strand of NZ_JAFCXG010000002.1, from coordinate 5,395 downwards.
AGATCGATTACGAAGAAGTTGAGCGTTTAGCGCTTGAGCATAAGCCACGCATGATCGTTGCTGGTTTCTCTGCATACAGCCAGATCGTTGACTGGCAGCGTTTCCGTGAAATCGCGGACAAAGTTGGCGCTTATCTGTTTGTTGATATGGCTCACGTTGCAGGTTTAGTTGCTGCTGGCGTTTACCCAAGCCCGGTACAAATCGCTGACGTTACTACGACTACGACTCACAAAACACTTCGTGGTCCACGTTCTGGTCTTATTCTTGCGAAAGCAAACGAAGAAATCGAGAAAAAATTACAGTCAGCTGTATTCCCAGGCAACCAAGGTGGTCCTTTGGTTCACGCGATTGCTGCGAAAGCAATCTGCTTCAAAGAAGCAATGGCACCTGAATACAAAGCTTACCAACAACAAGTCGTTGTTAATGCGAAAGCAATGGCTGAAGTATTAATCGCTCGTGGTTATGATGTAGTTTCTGGTGGTACTGAAAACCACTTGTTCTTGCTGTCTTTAATCAAGCAAGACATTACAGGTAAAGAAGCTGATGCTTGGTTAGGTGCTGCTCACATTACTGTGAACAAAAACTCTGTACCAAACGATCCACGCTCTCCGTTCGTCACTTCAGGTATCCGTATCGGTACACCTGCAGTAACAACTCGCGGTTTTGGCGAAGCTGAAGTGCGTGAACTTGCAGGCTGGATCGCTGACATCCTGAATGCTAAAGGCGATGAAGCTGTTATCAACGCGGTGAAAGAGAAAGTTGCAGCGGTATGTGCTAAATTCCCAGTTTATGCATAATCGCTTATAAACGGAAAGGAGCTCCCAACCGGGAGCTTTTTTTATAGCTGTAAAAATAACGATGTAAAAGATGTTTAGACTTGATCGGGCTTATATAGATCAATTTCCATGCCGTAAGAGATTGAGTCATCAATAAAATCATATTGAGTTTTTCTCAATCTGGCTTAAAGTCTTTTATCAACTATTTGTATTTTTAAATGCTTTAAAAGAATGAATGCATTCGTTGCATGCTTTGCTTGAAATTATTTACAGGAATTATTTTCAGAACCTGACACTTTAAAAATAATAGGTTATTGAGCTGAAGATCATGGTAGATGAAGCGCTTGAGTGAATCCCATGTTACTGTAAGGTGGTGCTGATATAAGCGCCGTGAATGACATCATTCTTTTTATTTAAACGTTATATGGATCGGTATCATTTGAATATGGGTAAATCCTGTATTTAAAAATGCTGCTGGCGGTTGATTGATTAATTTTTCATTTATGCATTAAACAAGGTAATAAGGATGACTAAACCCAACATTATTTTATCTGAGCAAGATTTACATCGTCTGGAAACGATGCTGGAGAATCAGAGCAAGCTGAGCGAAACCATGATCCGCTTAGAGGATGAATTGGCACGTGCCGAAGTGGTCGAGCCGCAAGCGATCGCAAGCAATATCGTGACCATGCATTCCCGTGTGTTGTTGACCATTGCACCTTCTACGGAAGCTGTTGAGGTGACACTAGTTTACCCACACGAATTTAAAGGTGAAAAGGGGCAGGTCAATGTGGTCGCACCGATAGGTGCAGCCATTTTGGGCTTAGCAGAAGGTCAAACCATTGAATGGCCACAACCGGATGGTCATACCATGAAAGTAACCATTGAAAAAGTGCTGTTTCAGCCGGAGAGCGAAGGGGATTATCTTTAAGCCAGCGTTGGATCATCCTTGAAAGCCATAGCAATATGGCTTTTTTTGCATATGGATTTTAAGTAAAACCTGGTGTTGTAAGCATTTAGATCAGATTGAATACATTTTAAAGTTCTAAATGCTTAAAGTTAAACAATTCTCAAGATGCTACGTAGCCATTTATCTCTGTAATTGGATTGTCTTGCCAAAATCATAATTAAAATAAAGATAAAACATGGATTTAGTTAAAGTGATGTAACGAATTTCTGGATAAATATACACAACGCAGTCTGTTTTTTTGCTACATTCGAAGATGTTCTAGACTTCTTTGTTTCACTTTTTTAAAGGATATCGCCTCAACCATGTCGCGCTTTGAAGCTCTACCTGCCTTGACTGACATGATGCTTGATCGTGAGGAAATTCTGGCGATTAAGCGTAATGAGCTTGTGCCTGTACTGGATAATCAATATGGGCTGAATCATTATGCAGATGCTTTGATTCAGGCACAGTCCGTTCTACTGAATGGTGTAGATCCGCACTTGACCCAACAGTTAAGCCATACCATTGAGCAATTGATTCAGGCTTTGGCAGAATCTAAAAAATATCTGAAAAAACGTAAATTTAATGCCCTACAGAAATGGCTAGGCATCGATCTGGATTATGGCTCAAGTCAGGTGGAATATTATCAACGGCTAGACCGTTTGCTCGATCAGGCCGATCACTTAAGCCGTAAATTACAGATTGAAATTCAGAAATCGCAGTCGCGTTTTCAGCAGCTTTTGGGTTTGCGCGAACAGATGGCCAAGCACATTGTCGCAGCAGACGAGTTTCTGTCTGAATATCCGCTATTCGTCAAAAACCAGCATCCCTTGGATAATTTTTTAGAACGCCTCTCCAAGAAAATTAATACCTTACGTACCTTGCAAAGCAGTAATGACATCGCCATTACCCAGATGCAGCTTTCGCAGCAGCTTTCCTTTAGCCTGCTGGATCGCTTTAAGGAAGCACAGCAGGTCTTGATTCCGGCCTGGCAATATCATGTCAAACAAAGCCAGACGAAACACTCGACAAGTGATCTGGAAAAACTTGATAATAGCCGTGAGAGTCTGATTAAAACGTTAAAAAAATCCCTCGAGAAACCCTCGAAAACATAACAATATAAGGTGAACTATGACCAAGTCTGATTTAGTAAATTTACCTGTTGAAAGCTCGAATGAACTGGTCGAACAAAAATTCCAGCAAATGGACCTGAAAGAACTGGGCTTACAGTCTGCTGACTTTCAGGAGGTGCTGGCTGCACGTAAAGAGTTGCAGAACATGAGTCATAACAGCGTGGCTGAATATGGCAAAAATATTGCGACCAAAACTTCGACCTATACCGATGAATTACTGAATCTGGTGCAAAATAGAGATCTGGATGCGACAGGACAGAAGCTGAATCAGGTGGTACAGGTGGCTCAGCAGCTGAATACCAGCAGTATTCTCAATAAAAAGAAAAGTTCGGGTTTTTTTGGCAATATCATTAGCAAATTCAAAGGTGCGAAAGATAACTTTGATGCGCATTTCAATACCACTAAAGAGCAGCTAGATGTACTGGTGAAAGAGATTGAAACCTCGCAATCCGGTTTGAAAGCACGTGTTGATACCCTGGATAAAATGTTTGACGGGGTACAGGATGAATATAAACAGCTCGGGGTACATATCGCCGCAGGCCGTTTACGCGAACAGGAGCTGCAGCAGGAAATTTCCACTTTAACCGCCTTGCCGCAAGATCAGAGCACCACCCAGAAAATTTATGACCTGAACCATCTGGCCAATAATCTGGAAAAACGTGTCAGTGATTTACAGGTATTGCAGCAATCTGCGATGCAGACCTTGCCAATGATCCGGATTATCCAGTCGAATAACCTGATGTTGGTCGACAAGTTCTATGCGATCAAAAACATTACTTTACCGGCGTGGAAAAACCAGATCAGTCTGGCGATTTCGTTGAGTGAACAGAAGAACAGTGTACAGCTGGCCAATACCATTGATGATGCTACCAACGAGCTGCTGCGCCGTAATGCTGACCTGTTACATCAGAACTCGGTTGATACGGCTAAAGCCAATCAACGCTCGGTGATTGACATTGAAACGCTTGAACATGTGCAAAACACCCTCATTAAAACTGTAAATGATGTGATTCAGATTCAGAAAGAAGGTGTACAAAAACGCACAGAAGCAACCGTGCGTTTGAAAGCTTTGCAGGATAATCTGAATCATTTGGTGATTGAATCAAGTACCAGTGGATCCAAGCCCAACTAAATCAGGTAGGGCCAAAATCTGTAAGAAGGAGTAGAGATTGCCGCCCTTAGATGAATACGCCGTTAAGCCTCAGGACATCAAGCAGGGGGTAGTTGCACTCAAGAAACGTCAACGCAATTTGATGCTATTGGGTTTGACTACTTCTACCGTATTTATAGCCTCATTGATCAGCCTATTTTTCCAGCAGGAACTGGTCTATGGCTTTTTTGGCCTGAGTACTCAAGTACAGCAGTTGCATTTGCCGGTCAGTGTAGATGCCACACTGGCCAGCATTGGTGATAGTCCCGATTATTTTTTTAGTTTGCTGAGCTGGTTTGGCTGGCTGATTATTAAAATTTTTGCCTCTTTCATCGGTGCATTTTTTGTGATTGGCTTACTGAAAAAGTTGCGTTTCTTTTATGTGCGCTTTCAGTCTTTTGTGCTGAAATTTGTCGCCTGGCTGATTGCTTTTATCGTAATTTGGTCAGGCTTAACTTACTGGCAGCATGATCTGCGCAATGATCGGGATGATGCTTATCAGCAAGTGGTGTATTACGATAGTAATATCAATGATAGTGAAATCGCCCGTTACCTGGCTGATTCAGAGATTGCAGCACCGGTGAAATCTTATTTATTGGCGCAAACGGCATTGCTGCATAAGCCTCAAGATTTATCTGCCGCAAAACCTTATGTTTTAAACTTGGTTGAAGCAGAAAAACAGGATCCTAAATTTGAACAATATGGTTTCAAGCCTGAACAAATCTGGACCATGCAGCAACAGGTCTATGGTCAAGCCATGACACCAGTCGCCAAGAGTGTAAATATGCAGGTACAACAGGCGGATCAGTTAAGTCAGATCACGAATCTGGTTATTATTGGTGTTGCTATTTTATCGGCACTACTTAGCCTAATCTTGTTTTTCTTGGCCAACTCAATCAAGGGTCGTTCTCTGCGTATCGAACAGCGGATTCATTAATTTCCCAAAATGCTCCTGAATAGGGAGCATTTTTTTGATAAAATTTCAATGCTATTTTTAAGATAACCTATTCAACTTGCTCAATACCGCCCAAAAATTAAAATAAGGCAGCATAAAATCTATGATTGGATTGATAATCTAAAATATCGATCAATAAAATAAAAACAAACTGTTTTACCTATTTATTCAATTCATTTAATATCCTGTTATCAAATAAACATTTACTCCTTTGGAGACGTTAGCAATGTTAGACCAAAATACTTCAGCCCAACTTAAAACCTTATTAGAACGCCTGGAAGGCCCGATTGAACTGGTGGCGACTTTGGATGGCTCTGACAAATCAGCCAAAATCCAGGAACTGGTGTCCGAAGTGGCTGCACTGTCTGATCTGGTCACTGCACGCTTTGACGGAACCAATAAACGTGCGCCAAGTTTCGGGATTGCAAAAGC